>JAYUGZ010000949.1:0-7090 GCA_043767465.1 Cyanobacteriota bacterium | reverse complement strand
AGGAACTTCAACCAACTTAGAGAGTTGGAGATGGGAAAAGGGGAGAGTTGGGGATAATATGACTTAATCTTTTCAATTACTGACAACTGACAATTAATTACCGACAACTGACAACTAATTACTGACATGAATTCCAAATCTACAGGTTCTCAAAGCGCACAACCATCTTTTTCAATGGATGATTTTGCTAAAGCCCTCGAACAGCACAATTACGAGTTCCAGAAGGGACAAGTAGTGCGCGGCAAAGTGTTCGAGTATGACTCAAATGGCGCGTATGTTGATATCGGCGGCAAGTCTTCGGCTTTTTTGCCGATCGAAGAGGCTGCTTTGAGAACGATCACGGATTTGTCGGAAGTGGTTCCGCTAGACGAGGAACAGGACTTTTTAATTATCCGCGAACAAGATGCAGACGGCCAAGTTACTCTGTCTCTCAAACAGTTACAAATTCAGCAAGCTTGGGAAGATTTAGTTGAATTGCAGGAAACTGGTAAAGCGCTTCAGGTGCGGGTTTCTGGCGCTAATAAGGGCGGCGTGACGGTGGATGTTCAGGGAATGCGCGGTTTTATTCCCCGATCGCACTTAGCCGAACGCGATAACATGGAATCGCTAATCGGTCAATCTTTGACCGTGAATTTCTTGGAAGTCGATCGCGAACGAGAAAAACTCGTACTTTCCCAGCGGATGGCCGCTCAATCTTCTGCCTTCAGTCAGTTGCAAATCGGTCAGTTGGTAGAAGGAAAAGTCAGCAGCATCAAGCCTTTTGGTGTGTTTGTGGACTTGCAAGGAGTTAGCGGTTTGCTACACATCAAGCAAGTCAGCCAAAAATATATTGAGAACCTTGGACAAGTTTTTGCCCCAGGCCAACCCCTGAAAGCCGTGGTGGTTGATCTCGATGAAAGTCGCGGCCGAATTTCCCTTTCTACTCGGGTACTGGAAAATTATCCAGGGGAAATGGTGGATAAAATGGCGGATGTTATGGATACCGCAGAAGAGCGATCTGAACGTGCTCGAAAAACTCTTTCTTAAGTCTTGATATAATTAGAACCCCAACTTCTTTCAGCAGTCGGGGTTCTCACAGCCCGATCGTTTTATGTTTAATTAGATTCATTTACTTATCTGGGAATTTACATCGATTTCTTATACCCTTCTCAAAAAAAAAACCACTACTTTGCCAACTCCCAACCCATCTCCACTAAGTCATTTTCTCGGGAAAATCTCACCTCGAAAATAATATTATTTCTGGCGGCGGCTATCTAACTCCATTTTATCGTCCTTTAACCCCATTAGCTACTACTCCAAATACTTGAAAATCGGCTATGTTTAGTTGATCTAAGGCTTTGCTTACCATGCCCCGATTGGTTGTTTCTATTTTTACTATCAGCACTGTACCATTAGTTTGAGAAGCTAGCAAATGACCGTCAGCTAAACCAATTAAAGGTGGCGTATCGTAAATCACTAAATCAAATAATGTTAGGAATTGTTCCATTAAATAGTGCATCTTTCGGGAAGAAAGTAATTTAATTGGATCGGGGGGGGCAGAACCCGCAGTCAGCACAAAAAGATTGTCATCGTCGGGCACTTGCTGAATAGCCTCATTTAAACTTAAATCAGAAGTCAAAGTATTACTTAAACCTCTAATATTTGATAGGTTAAAGTATGTGTGTATTTGCGGAGAACGCATATTAGCATCCACTAATAATACTCGTTTCCCCACAGCAGAAGCAGTTTTAGCTAAATAAACTGCTACAGTGGATTTACCCTCACCTTTAACCGTCGAAGTAATGGTTAAAGAACTTATCGGTTGGTCGGCACTTAATAACTGAATATTTGTGTATAAATAGTGAAATGCCTCTATTAAAGGAAAATCTTTGTCATTTGACACTATTATTCGTCTTAAGCTAGCACTGTTAGTCGTTGAACTGACGCTAGTGAATTTAGCAGGAACAATTTCCCTTCTTCGAGATTTAATTTTGATGGCTTTGGCGATCGGTATTACTCCCAACAGCGGGCATTTAGTTGCAGATCTAATTTCTTCAGGAGTATGGAACACAGTATTTAAAACTTCTACTAGGAAACCGATAGCAATCCCGAGTAAACTGCTAATAACGATCGCGATCGCTAAGTGGCGCTTGGTTGGTTTTGCTTTGACTACATGGGGAGCACCATTGTCGTCTGTAACTAACTCTGGTTTAGCTATAACTTTCCAAGAGTTATTAATTTGACCACTGTCTAGCTGTAAAGTTTTTTGTTTGCTTAGGAACAGTTTAAGATTTTCTTTAGCTATGTCTAGTTCTAATTGTATATCGTCATAGCGACGTTGAGCCGCCGGCATTTGAATTAGTTTGTCTTTCAGTAATTTTTGGTTGTTAGTTAGCACCCGCTGGCGAGATTCCAACTGTTGTATTTGTGCTTTCATCTGAAACAAAACAGATTTAGCTTCTCTTTGCATTAAATCGCGCAGACTTTGCTGCTTTTTCCGCAAAGATTTAATGGGAAGGCTATCTTCATAAAATTGAGTAGAGCTTAAAGCAACTTGCGACTCTATCTCATTTACTTTTCCCATTAAACTTTCATAAGACTTAGGACTGATTTCAACAATCCAACGATTATCACCCATTGCAGAGCGTTGATTGTACGTTTCATACAGCCGCCTATTTTGTGCTACTTGTGATTCTACTTCTACTAGAAGATTCGCCAAGTTATTTATCTGATCTGATAAAAGGCGACTGCCAACTTCTGGTTGATTAAAATTATACTTGGTTCTTAATATTTGTAATTCATTTTGCAATTTATCAACTTTTTGCTGAAGTTCTGGGATTTGTTTGTTGATAAATTCCATACCTTGATTGTTAACGGTCAAGCGTTCTTGGCGCATATATTCAATGTAATACTTTAAGGTTTCTTCCAGTACATCTTTGATACGGATAGAGTCTCGATCGCGATAACTAATCTCCAATAGTTTAGTCCCCGCCTCCTTACCATCTTGCACGAAACTAATACGCTGAATATTCAATTGGTTATAAAGTTGATTATAATCTAACTTTGGATATTTTGTTCGCAATTTGTTAAACAATGGTGCTAGCACTTCCGGGCTTTTTAAAAGCCGCGTTAAACTTTGATAGTCCACCGAGTAATTCTCTTGAGCAGAAGATTTAATTTTGCTCAATTCAGTGAGACCTAAACTATTATTTTGAGCTTGAACGAAGAGCTTTAGTAGTTGATCGTCAGAGGTAACGGGTTCTACTAAAACAGTACATTTTCCTTCGTACTCAGAAATAGTTTTTTTGGCATTCAAGAGAATTAAACTACCAGTCATAGCAGCCAGGGTTGCAGCTACTGCGACCATCACCAGAGCGCGACGTTTGAGTACAGCCAGTACCCAATTCATATCAAGAACTTGGTCATCCTCTTCTGGGGAACTAGCTAAGTAATTAGCGGAAGTTCCAGACACATAGTGACCATTTATCTCATTTTTTTGGAAAGGAAAGTATTTTTTATCCATAAGACAAGTGTGATTTAATTTTCGATTATTTGAAAACTTGAATTGCTATCGGAATTTGGGATGAACGATAATTCCACCAATCAGATTATTCACTACTGTCAGAGCCGTGTTAATCTTGTCTGTCCCGACAGGATTCCTCGCTCCTGCCATAATATTATCATTAACTGGAATAACTGGGTTGGTTTGAGCATCGAGCGATTCCTTGATTCAAATTAATTGGTACTGGGAAGCGGGAGCTAGTGCCATTAGAAGTCGGCCCGATCGCTTCAACAACTTTATCATATAGCGCGACTTGGTTTGAAACCACGAACACTGATAATTGCTGGATTTAAGTAGTATTAGGAAGTAATTTGAACCCCCCGGATTATTGACTTTTCGGATAACACTCACTGGCATATTCGCTCTCTGCAAAGCTAGAAGTAGCGAGAACATAAACTTATCTTGGGTCGATGGCGGTCGATGTGGGGATCGAGATGATATTCCTTCTTGTAGTATAGTATCTTGAGAGGTAAGTAGGTAGGCGTAAATAAACCTTGCCTAAGTAACAGAATGTAAAGTTGTGAGAATTAAAGCGATTGCTTTCATCACAGAAAGCGGTTGCTAACGTTTCACTTGCTTTTGACTAGCAATGTAAGTAGATGAGTGGGAATATATATATATTCCTTGCGAGGGTAACTCAGTAGTTCGCTTTCGGTGGTGAGAGTAATACACATTTTGTTACAATCCGTAAAATTTATTTGCGTTTACCTACTTATTTTGCAGCCGATCTACTTATCTTATTTGGCAAATATTGTCTCAGGTTGATAGTCCCCCAGCGGAAATTTGATACTCCCCACTACGCTGTGAGAGATCGTAGATCTCAATAATTCTAATCTTATCTCCACCACCTAGATCACAGTCAGTATTAATGCTTATTGGGGGGAACTCGACTGAGTGAGCTAGATCCTAGTCTGTTTTAATGCTTGTTGTGCAGAAGTGGAGGCTGAGCGCGGTTGGTTTGAGGGTAGGAAAAGCAACACAAGCTTTGGCTGTAGCCAGTGTAAAGCAGAAAAGGTTAATCATTTCATAGGTAGTAACAAATTTGAGGTTGGAGGTAAAGCCATGAAAGAGATTTTAAGGGTTCCGATGTTTGCTTTTATGCTTTTGTGTGTCGTGGCGATCGCCTTTGTGACTGTTTATATTTTAGTCGCCCGCCATCACAACTTTGCTGCCAGATTAGAAAAAATTTTTGTCGGCATACTTTTCTTTACTATCACGAGTAGCTCTGGAGTCACACCCACAATTTTTCAGAAACTCCATCCTAGCATTTTCATGAACTTAGAAACTACAGCGCCAACTATTATCGGTCAACTTGCCATTTATTCCGGCATGATGTTGATTTTAATTCCTCGGTTAAGTAAAACGACCAGAAATTTAGTTAATGTAGCTATAAAATGGATTATAGGAGACTGTTTTTTTTGTTTGTTTTTGTTGATGATGACTTTATCTCCCTTGTGGTCACAAACTCCCGAACATAGTTTTCGGGCTGTTTTGACCCTCTGGGGAATCACGCTGGTTTCTATCTATGTAGGAAAACAATATAGTTGGGTAGAAATTTATGGGTTGTTGAGATGGCTTAGTGCTTTATTAGCTGTCTGGGGAGTAGTCCAAAAAAATCCCTCGTCAGACGGCTGCTGGACGGGAATTTTGAGCCATAAAAATCCTTTTTCTTTTCAAATGGCTAACACTGCTTCTTTATGGATTTTATATGCGGTTAAGGAAAAGAAATATAGATATTTTTCATTATTTATAACTCTCATAGCTTTAATAGGATTGCAAAAAGGTTGTAGCGGTGCTAGTAGAATTCTGACTGCGATATTAATCAGTTTTTGGATTTATTTGTCGGTATTAAAAAGATTACCTGTAAAATGGGCTTTTCTCTGCTTTCTCTTGTTTTTGGTGGGGAGTATATGTATTGGTATTCTGGTGTTAAATAATTTAGAGGCTATTGTTGTGGATGGTTTAAAAAAAGATATGACTTTAACGGGTCGGACAAACTTTTGGCCTTTAATTATTGATAGGATTAATCATGAGAGTCCTATATTTGGTTATGGAATATCAGGATTTTGGCAATCTTGGCGGGGCTTAGAAGACCCAGCTTACGGAATTATAGATGTTAAATCTGGTTTTGTACCACCACACTCCCACAATGGTTTTATTGATATACTTTGCGAACTGGGTTGGGGCGGATTGTTGTTGTTGTTTTTGTCACTTTTCAATAATATATTTAGAGGTATAAAGTATTTGATTAAAGAAAGTTTTCCCGAGTCAGCTTTGCCTTTGTATCTATTAACATTTATGCTAATGACTAATTTGACTGAGGGGGGATTATTGGGGATTGGTACTTATTGGTGTTGGTATGTAGTTTTATCGGTAAAATTGAGCTTAGATATGACAGCTAAGGATAATCAACACTGATGATTTCAGTATTTTTTCAGGCAGAGCGATCGGGAGACTTGAGTGCGATCGCCTTGAGTGCGGGTCTGAACTCCCAGGATAGCTGAATAAGCTTGGGATCGGACAGTGCGATCCTCTGCGAGGGCTTCGCTAACGGCAAGACCTGGGAAAATTTGAATTTGGTTAATTTACTAGAACTTAGGCAACGTTCCTATGAATAGGAGCAACCACGGGAGATTGCTCCTACAATAGGCTAGATGTGGAAGGCTGTGCTTCATTCAGTTGACAGTTGACCCCTCGACAGTTGACAGTTGACCCCTCGACAGTTGACAGCTCGCCTAGACCTGGAAGAGGATTGAAGCAATGAATAGTCTTCCTTTAATTTCTCGCCTTTAGGGGTTCCGGCTTTAAACGAATTCTTTCTCGTAAGTTCTGTTTAGTTAACATGACTCGAAATTGTTTCACTTTCCACCTTTGCTTCCACTGGCCAAGCATTTTCCATCTCTAGTGCTTGTTTGGGCTGATAAACTGGTAAGTCAAACCAGAAAGTCGTACCCACATTAACTTCGCTAACTATGTTGATTTTAGTGTGGTGCTTGTCAATAATGTTTCTGACAATCGAAAGACCTAATCCCGTTCCTTCCAGAGTGTGAACTCGGTTTTCTACTCGGAAAAAGCGATCAAAAATTGCTTGCTGGTCTTCGGGATCTATGCCAATCCCAGTATCAGAAATTTCGATCCGTACTATCGGAAAATGTTTGGCATTGTGTGACAAATTGTGGTTCCCGGATGCGCTTTCTTGATGAGCTGCCACTTCCGACTCTAGCAAATACGCTTTAATTCCCACCTTGCCACCGGATTCGGTAAATTTCAAGGCATTTCCGACTAAATTTGCAAATACTTGTAGCAGCAAGTCGTAATGACCTAAAGCTGGTGGCAAATAGGGATCGACATCTTGCTCTAATTCTATTCCTTTGTCCCTAGCATTTAACTGATAAGTCCGCAGGGTTTGTTCCACAGCTTGCGGCAGATCAACGGCGTCTAAGTGATAAACTCGGCAGGATTCCAACCGCGATAAGTCTAACACGTCGTTGACTAAACGGGTGAGGCGATCGGTCTCTCGATTGGCAATTTCTAGGAATTCCTTGCGCT
>JAYUGZ010000948.1:0-1026 GCA_043767465.1 Cyanobacteriota bacterium | reverse complement strand
GCGGACACGATCCTTTACAGTGAACAGTTATCAGTTATCAGTTATCAAAAGAAACTGATAACTGATAACTGATGACTGATAACTGATAACTGATAACTGATAACTGATAACTGATAACTGATAACTGATGACTGATGACTGATGACTTATGACTGATGACTTATGACTGATGACTTATGAAAATTGATATTGATTTTTCCCTAATTCCTTAGCGCGATACATAGCAGCATCGGCATTCTTGACTAAAATATCTGACTCTTGACCGTCAATTGGATACAAACTAATGCCAATACTTGTAGTTACAGAAACTGTATGTTCTTCTAAGATAAAAGGCTGCATGATGGCCTCGCAAATTTTTTCAGCTACTTTCGCAGCTTCCTCCCTACCGGGAATCGCGGGCAGGATGACTGTGAATTCGTCGCCACCCAAGCGCGAGATAGTATCGCTGCCGCGCAAGCATTTTTTGAGCCGGCTAGCAACTGCTTGTAAGAGCAAATCGCCCACATTGTGTCCGAGAGTGTCGTTGATTAACTTAAATCCATCTAAATCTAAAAACAGTAAAGCTATCAATTCCTGATTGCTGGAGGCTCTTTCTAGAGAGGAATGCAAGCATTCATAAAACATTTTGCGGTTGGACAAACCCGTGAGAGCATCGTGATAAGCTTGGTGGCTGAGTTCAGCATTTTTTTGTTCTAAGGCATCTTCCCGGAGCTTGCGCTCGGTAATATCTCTGATCGCTCCGACTAAAAATAGGTTGCCAGCAGCGTCTTTGTGCAGGGATCTTTTAGTTGAAATCAGATGCGTAACTCCGTGAGCGTCGGTAAAATATTCTTCATTTTCTAGCGGCTGGTGAGTTTGCAATACTAATTCGTCTTGCTGCCAAAATATATCGGCTTCGGCTTGGGGAAATAAATCGTAATCTGTGCGGCAAGTTAAAATTTCCAAAGGATAGCCGATAAACCGACAATATGACTGATTCAAAACAACCCAGCGGTGATTTCTATCTTTGACAAAAATCGGGTCGGG
>JAYUGZ010000947.1:0-2871 GCA_043767465.1 Cyanobacteriota bacterium | reverse complement strand
ATCCCCGAAACCGAGATCGAAAATTGGCTCCCGATCAATCGATCGCAAGTTGAAAGCTTAGAAACTGCCATTTTAGCAATTATCAATAACCAACAATTAGATTTTAGCAGCCAATCTGAAGCAGAACAAATAGAACCAGAGGCGATTTTTGAGAGCGAAACTCCGCCGGAAGTAGCACCGCAAATTCCTCTTGATTTTACCATAGAAACAACAGAATATCCACTATTAAATTCAGATATTCCTCCACAAATATTGCCAGAATTGTCGAAAATTGAAACTCCAGAAACTCGGCTGCTTAAAACTGATTTATCGATGTTAGCTTTATTCTCAGTGGAAATAGAAGCTCAGTCAATACTATTAAATCAAACTTTACGCTCGCTCAAAACTAACCCCGACGAATACTTAGACTTGGAATCCCTGATCAAATCTGCTCATTTAATCAAAGGTGCTGGTAGAATAGTTCAGTTCAATGAAGCTGTCAAACTTGCCAAGGCGATAGAAGATACATTTGTGGCACTTCATAAGCACAAATCTAGCTTAAATGCCAGTCAAATTGACAGTCTACTTGCAGGAGTCAATGTCCTGGTAAATATGCAGGAAATTCCCCTGCTGGAAATTGAAAATTGGCTGGTAGAACAAGAGGGAGAAATAGATAACATTGTCGCAAATATAAGTCTCATTGCGGAAGCGTTCAAAACTCAGCAAGCAGCAATTGTCGCCGCAGTAACCTCACAAAAATCTGCTGATAAAACGAGTTTCCAAACAACGCCGACACCTCAACCAACACATAAAAATAATGCTACTGAACCCACAGAAAATAGCGGCACAATTTCCCAAACAGCCAATTCTACAGCACTATATGTACAGCAACGACCGACTAAAATTGCTACCGCACAACCTTCAAGTTCCAATCTCAGGGAAAGCGCTCAAAAACCTAAAACTGCTGACCGCGTAGTGCGAGTTAATGCGGAAAACTTAAACCGGATTATGGGTTTGGCGGGCGAATCTTTAGTAGAAGCAAAATGGCTGCAACCGTTTGCTGATTCATTGTTGAAACTGAGAACTCACCAAGGACAATTGTATAGTTTGTTGGAAAAATTGCAGGAATCTTTAGGCGATTCTGTCCTGGATCAGCGGTCGGAAGATTATCTCAGCAGTGCTCGGAAAAAAGCTAATGATTGCCGCCACATTTTGTCCGATCGCCTAAACGAACTAGAACTTTTTGCCCGCCGTTCTGCCAACTTGTCTGACCGCTTGTACCGAGAAGTTATTGCTAGTAATATGCGACCATTTGCCGACGGCGTGCAAGCTTTTGGGCGAATGCTGAGAGATTTGGCGAGACAGTTGGGAAAGCAAGTAAAATTTGAAGTTGTTGGGAAATCAACTCAGGTAGATCGAGATATTTTAGAAAAATTAGAAGCACCGCTAACCCACATTTTGCGCAACGCTCTCGACCACGGTATCGAAATGCCTGAGGCGCGTTTAGCTGCGGGGAAACCGGCCGAAGGTAAAATCCGGCTGGAAGCTGCACATCGGGGCGGGATGCTGTCAATTACTGTCTCGGATGACGGTAAGGGAATCGAACCGGAAAAACTGCGCGAAAAAATTGTGACTAAAGGGATGGTAAGTGCGGAAATGGCCGCGAAATTGACTGAACCGGAACTGATGGATTTTCTATTTTTGCCGGGATTTTCTACTGCTAGTCAAGTGACGGAAATTTCGGGCCGTGGTGTTGGTTTGGATATTGTGCAGAGCATGGTACAAGAGGTTGGTGGCATTTTGCGGGCGGTATCTGTGCCGGGAAAAGGCATGAGTTTTCATTTGCAGTTGCCGCTAACTCTGTCGGTAATTCGGACGCTGTTGGTGGAAATTTCGGGGGAACCTTATGCTTTTCCGCTGACTCGGATCGATCGCATTTTGATGGTTGACACTGCTGAAATTGCGATCGCCGAAAACCGACAGTATTTTACTATGGACGACCAAAACATTGGTTTGGTGACAGCTTATCAAGTGTTGCAGTTACCGCCGCCGCTTCAGAAGTTGGATGTGGTGCCCGTGATCGTTGTCAGCGATCGATCTAGCAGTTACGGTTTAGCTGTAGACAAGTTTCTGGGTGAACGCGATTTAGTTGTTAGGCCTTTAGATCCGCGTTTGGGTAAGGTAGCGGATATCAGCGCTGCTGCTTTTATGGAAGACGGTTCGCCGGTGCTGATTGTCGATGTTGAAGATTTGGTGCGATCGACTGATAAACTGCTGACTGAATCTCGGTTGCAAAAAGTCAGTCAAACTGCACAAACTGCTGACTCAAAAACTCGCAAGCGCGTTTTGGTAGTCGATGATTCGATTACAGTCCGAGAAGTTGAGCGAAAACTTTTAGAAAATCAAGGATATGAAGTAGAAATCGCTGTTAATGGGATGGACGGTTGGAATGCTCTGCGCACGGGGCGTTTTGACTTGGTAATCAGCGATGTTGATATGCCGCGCATGACTGGAATTGAGCTGGTTAGTCAAATTAAAAATCATTCGGGTTTAAAGTCGATTCCGGTAATTATTGTTTCTTACAAAGACCGCGAGGAAGATAGAATCAGAGGCTTGGAAGTGGGAGCGGATTATTATTTAACTAAAAGCAGTTTTCATGACGATACGTTGTTAAATGCGGTGGTTGATTTAATAGGTGATGCTTGAAAAAACAATCTCGGGTTAAGTTTTTTGAATTAACCCATAAAAATATGACCAGAATGTAGTATAAAATAGTGGTAGGGTGCGTGATAGTTCGTAATTCAATCGGTAATTCAATACGCTTGGCCCCGAGCCCGGAGATCCCCCCTAGCCCCCCTTAAGAAGGGGGGAACCGGAAGCACTCAAAGTCCC
>JAYUGZ010000946.1:0-2874 GCA_043767465.1 Cyanobacteriota bacterium | reverse complement strand
CTCCCTTAGCCATTGACTGCAACCTCGATGCAATATTCACCTCATCCCCGATCGCAGTATAGTCCATGTGCTGCGGCGAACCAATATTACCAACAACTACCTCCCCCGAACTAATCCCAATACCTGTAAGAAAATTATCCCTAATCCAAGGAATCGACATTCTCCCAATCCGGCGCTGCATATCGATCGCAGTTTCGATCGCCTTCCGTTCGCGATCGACCACTTCCGAAGGCGCCCCAAACATAGCCACAATCATATCTCCGACAAACTTATTCACAGTACCTTCATGACTAAAAATTACCTCTACCATCTCCGTGAAATACTCATTTAAATACATCACTATTTTTTCAGCCGGCAGCTCTTCACACTTAGTAGTAAAATCTCTAATATCCGAAAAAAGCACAGTTAAATTGCGCTTAGTCGGATTCATAGAAATCTCTCCTTTAGCTTCGATAACTGCTCGCACCACCTGGGGGGAAAGGTATCTCTCCAAATTATTTTTAATCCGTTCTTCCTTCAACTTACTTTCATGTAAAAGCGCATTCTCGATCGCCGCCGCCGCTTGCGACGCCAAAGCCGTAAATAATTTTAAATCCTGTGCTGTATAGTTCACAGGTTCATTATGACTAATATTGATCACACCGATCGTACCATTCTGCGTTGTTAGAGGCGCACAAATCAGAGAACGCATCTGATTGTCTCCCGCAACATATCTGGGATCTGACAATACATCATTGACTATTTCGGCTTTTCCCGAAACAAGAATATGGCCTGCTATCCCTATATATGGGCCGATTTTTGTTTTGCTGTTATACTCCTTACCCCGCGCCGAAACAATCTCCAGTTTGCCGAGTTTTTGATTGAGCAGCATGACCGAAATATTGGTAGCTTCAATCAATTTTTTAGCTTCCGTTACCACCAATTGACTGACTTCCGAAACTCCCAAACAAGTAGCTATTTTGCTAGAAAAATCATACAAAAAATTTACTTCTTCGTACTTATCTAAAGTATCAACTGCCAAAGTTCTTATGTTCAAGTCAGCACTGGCAGCATAACTCAGCATATCGGCAAGAAATGCGGCTTTTTGAGTTCCCGTTACGTAACCGATAACTTCATCGGCTAGGATAATTGGATAGGTATTTAAGGAGGTGTGACAGTTTTCGCCAAATAAGATAGTCCCTTCAACATTCCGAATTGCGATCGGAGCGTCTAAAACACCGCGCGCGCCCTCAATTACCGCCCGCAAATCCTTCTTAGAAATCAATTTTTTGAGATTGACACGAACCATTTACTTTGCTATTAGTCATGAGTGAGCGAGCGTTAGTGATTAGTTTTTAACCAGTCACCAACAAGTAAAAATCACAGACTGTTCTTGTTAATTGATTGCGTACATCTCCCTACATCTGTGCAGTCAAACCCAGAATCTCCCTAGCTTTGATCAGCACTTCTTTCGGGCGAAACGGTTTAGTCATATAAAGATTGGCCCCCACAGCCATACCGCTTTGCTTATCATACTCTTGTCCCTTAGCTGTTAACATAATAATGTAAACATCCTCCATTCCTAGTTCATTTTTAACCATATTACATACCTCTAACCCGCTCATTTTCGGCATCATCACATCCAGAAAAACCAAATCCGGCTTTTCTTCTTTAATTATGTTCAATGCCTCCAGTCCATCTTTCGCCGTCAGCAACTCTACATCATCCTCATCTTCCAACTTTTCCAGAGCCTGCTCCATCAAAATTAGAATATTCGGTTCGTCATCGACAATTAAAACTTTTTTCACAGCAATCCCTCATTAATTAGTTGGTTCTGCCCGTTATCCTCGACAAGATCTCCAAAAACAATTATAGAGACATTTTCCAAGCCCTTAGTAAGCCGTAAGTTTTCGAGCAATTCTTGCTGTTGAGATAACACTTCGTCAATAATAATTAAATCCAGCTCGATCGCTCTAACTCGATCCAGGCATTCTAGATCGTCAGATGCCTCGATCACATTATATCCCTGAAAAACCAACGCATCCGACAAACTTTTGAGAGTTGAAGCATTCCTAACAACCACCAACACCGTCTTATTTGACATCCCTTGCCCCAGGAGCAAGCCGATCTCATTCAACAGTAGCGTTACATTTATAGGCCTGGTAAAATATCTATCCACCCCCAAACGACCGCCCCTTTCTCGGTCTTGAATGAGGGAGACGATGATAATCGGAATCCCCCGAGTTTCCCGATCATTTTTGAGAACTGCCGCCACATCAAAACCGTCGATGTGAGGCATCATTACATCTAAAATAATTAGATCCGGTTTGACTGCTTTAGCCTTAGAAATAGCATCTATGCCGTTAATTGCCTCAGTGACTTTGTACCCTTCTTCTTCCAGTGACTGCCTCAGCATTTCGCGGATGTTAGGCTCATCGTCAACAACTAAAATTTGCTGACCTTGTTTAACGCTGAGCGGAGTTCGGCTGACCACTTGCTGTTTCAGTTGCCAGATTAAATCATTGATATTTTCGCATTTTTCCACAGGCTCAATATTTTTTACTATCGGTATACTAAAGGAAAAAGTGCTGCCCCTGCCCAACTCGCTTTCTAGCCAAATTTTACCGCCGTGGTGTTCAACAATTTGTTTGGAAATTGGCAACCCCAAGCCAGTGCCTTTCGGCTTTTCTGTCAGTATATCTCCCACTTGTTTAAATCTTTCAAAAACTTTGCTTTGGTCTTCTGGTGAAATACCGATGCCAGTATCGATAATGCTAATCACGAGTTCGTCATTCTCTACTCTTGCCCGACAGGTGACAGAACCTAATGCTGTGAACTTTACTGCATTCGAGATTAAATTTATCGCGACTTGAATCATGCGATCGCGGTCTACTA
>JAYUGZ010000945.1:0-1029 GCA_043767465.1 Cyanobacteriota bacterium | reverse complement strand
GCGATCGTTTGGAGATTACTGGGAACGGGCTGTTGGATCGCCATCAACACAATGCCGAGGATCAGGGCAATTTGAGTAATCAACAACCACCCCCGTCGTCGGCCCAAGAAAGGTGGTGCGTAACGATCTACCAGCGGCGACCAAACGACTTTAAACGCATAAGGTAGCATTGCCAGCGCAGATAGTGCCGTAATCTCTTTGACCCCAATCCCTGCGGTGGTTAGCCATGCCTTGAGTGGAGCATCAAGGATCTGTGACGGTAGTCCTGACGCAAAACCGAGAAATAGCAAAGCCGCCATTTTTCGGCTCTGAAACACTTGCAATAATGATTTCACAGTAGTTACCCAACTCTCCAGCGGAGAGGCTGTTTCAATTAATTTCAACCGACAATCATCTCATGAATAAGGGGAGAGAATATCCTCGATCTCGGTCGAGGTTTACCAATCTGCCTACTGTCTTGACGCGCTAGACCGTCGGGGAACCCGACGAGCACGCGTCGCTGGTGTAAGATGTGAGTGAATAGAGTCCAAATTTTATAGACATCTAGTGGGCATCAGCATCCCACAATTACCCCCATCAACACCCCAAAATTATGTCCGAACTGTGGAAATATGTATCCCCAGGGATTCCTGATGAATTATTTGAGCGATTGCCAGGGATTCCGATGAGTCAACGCGAGATTAGATTATTGCTGATTTCGGCTTTGAGATTGGAGGCAGATTCCGTGGTGTGGGATATTGGGGCGGGCACGGGGACAATTCCGGTAGAAATTGGGTTACTATGCCCTCATGGTCAAATTATCGCGATCGAACGTGATGAAGAAGTGGCAAATCTGATTAAGCTTAATTGCGATCGATTTGGAGTCAAGAATGTGCAAGTCACGATCGGTAATGCACCGCAATGTCTCCAGCAAATTGCAACGCTACCGCAGCGAGTCTGTATTGAAGGTGGTAGCCCCCTCAAGCCAATTTTGTACCAAGCTTGGGAGTATCTACCAATATCTGGACGAATCGTCGTCACAGCAGCCAG
>JAYUGZ010000944.1:0-18349 GCA_043767465.1 Cyanobacteriota bacterium | reverse complement strand
GGATTTATTTTTTTTTGACCACTGAGGGCGCAGAGGGCGCAGAGAAAGAGAAAAGATAGAGATGGAAAAATGATTGATTTAACTGGAAAGGTGATTTTAGTAACTGGTGGCTCGAAAGGGATTGGTGCAACGACGGTTCGGACTCTGGTTAATGCTGGGGCCGAGGTGATTTTGCATTACTGTCGCAGTCAGCAAGCAGCGGAATCGGTAGCAGCAAGTCTGGCGGGCGATCGCTGTTATTTATTAGCAGCAGATTTGATGTCACCCAACTGCGCCTCGACTTTGTGGCAAGATGCTGTAAAATGGCGCGGTCATATTGATATTATAGTTAACAATGCTGGGATTATGCAGTCGGCGGGCATCGAGGATGATTTCGATATTTGGTCGTCGGCTTGGCAGCAAACTCTACAAGTTAATTTAGTTGCGGTTGCTGATTTGTGCCGGGAAGCAATTCTGCATTTTAAGACTCGCAAGGGCGGTACAATTATTAATATAGCAAGTCGCGCTGCTTTTCGTGGCGATGACCCGAATTATCTCCACTACGCTGCATCAAAAGGTGCGATTGTTGCTTTAACTCGCAGCATTGCTAGAGGATTTGCTGCTGAGAATATTTTGGCTTTTACTGTTGCACCGGGATTTGTCAGTACGGAAATGTCAAATCAGTTTATTCGGGAATGCGGCGAGGCACAGATTGTGCGCGATATCCCGATCGGCAAAATCGCCCCTCCTCAAGATGTCGCCAACGTTATCGCCTTTCTAGCATCAGGTTTGGCAACCCACGCTACCGGAACAACGATCGACATTAACGGCGCTTCTTACGTGCATTGAGGCTATTAGCAATGTACGTAAGAACCTCAAATTGTAGAGTGCGCGCGAAGCATAGATCGGCCTACCTCCAAAGACTCACTTCGCACATTTTGCCACAAACCAATTTATAACCTTAGCCAGACGCGAAAACAGCAACAAATAAATTAAATTATATAAAATACTACCTTAAGGGAAACTGATTATGACAGCAGATAACGGAGCCAAAAGCAAGCGAGTTGCCATACTCATCGAAAATGGAGTTGAAGATTCCGAATTTCTAGTTCCTTACAACGGCTTAAAACAAGCAGGATTTGATGTAGTTGTCCTCGGTTCGCGGACAAACGAAAAATATGCCGGTAAAAATGGAAAAGTTTCCCAGCAAGCTGACGGAACTACTACTGAATCATTAGCAGCAGAATTCGATGCAGTGATAATTCCCGGCGGTATGGCTCCCGATACAATGCGGACAAATCCCAATACAGTGCGGTTTGTCAAAGAAGCGATGGAGCAAGGAAAAATCGTCGCTGCTGTGTGTCACGGCCCGCAACTTTTGATTGAAGCCGACGCGCTCAAAGGCAAAAACGCGACTGGTTTCTTGGCAATTAAAACAGACATGATCAATGCCGGAGCTAACTACATCAACGAAGCTTTAGTAGTTGACGGCAACTTGATTACTTCCCGCCAACCGGGAGATTTAGCAATATTTACTACAGCAATTTTAGCGCGCCTCGGTTACGGTGGCAAAGCAGTTGGTTTACCCGAAGAAACCGACGCCAGCGCAGAATGGTGGAAACTAGCTAATGGTTGGGGCGGCTCCACACAAGGCGACATTGTTAAAGGTTTGAATACCGCCCTCGCAGGCGAGCGCTATGCTTGCGAAGCGTTTCAGAATTATGCGGAAAAAACCGGAGATGTCGATTTGCGATCGCTCCTGACGGAAATGATCCAAAATAAACAGCAACACATCCTCGCTCTCGAAAACCGCCTCAACGATTTCGGCGAAAAACCCTCAATTCCCGCCCAAATTGCTGACAAATACGCCAAATTAAAATCTTCAATGCAAGGAACCGATGAAACCTTCTTGCTGCGGAGCACCCTCGGCGATATACAAACAGGTGTTGTCGATATCAACAACCTGCGGGCGAAGTTCACAGATCCGGTATCAACTGACATCTTTACACAGATAGAAGCGGATTTGTCCAAGTGCGAGCAAGCCGTTGCTAAACTCTTCCGCGCCCGTGCGGTTTCCCAAGAAATTAAGGCGCCTAAACCTTCGACTAGCCCCGCTGTCAAAATGTAATCTCCATGCGGATTAACAAGTTTGTAGTTGTGCCTAGGGGTTAAAACCCCCACCCAGAGGGCAACTACAAATTTGTCGTGCAATAATAAAATATACGCCTTTGCGGTAAAATAAAACGTAAGCATAAAAAGCTGACACTGAAGTAACTGCAAGGTGGAGATTTTTATTAAATGGCTTCTATTTTTGTTTCAGCCGGACACGGCGGGTTTGAAGGCAGCGTGCGCGATTCCGGGGCGATCGCATTTGGCACCACCGAAGCACAGGAAATGATCCTAACTCGGGATTTAGTGGTAGCCGAATTAAAGCAGCGAGGGCTAGCAACTTTCTCCGTGCCCGATACTCTAAGTTTAGTAGAAACTATCGCTTGGATCAACAACCGCTGCCAGCCGGGAGATGTAGCAGTAGAAATGCACGCCGATGCTTTTTCTAGTCCTCAAGTTCGCGGTGCTAGCGCGTTTTATATTGGTAGCAACCCCACGCGAAAAGCAGATGCAGATTTACTGTTAAACGGCTATTTGCGCCGATGTCCAGAAGTACCTAATCGTGGCGCAAAACCAGATACTGAAGCAGGTGTTGGTAGCCTCGCATTTTGCCGCCGCGTGAATGTTCCTTCGGTGCTAATTGAACTCGGTTTTATAACCAACCCTGACGACTTGAAAGTATTTCAAAATCGCCGCCGTGATATCGCCCTCGGACTCGCTGACGGCCTCGAAGCTTGGTTAAACAATACTCCTTTAAAGCCCTTACCGACACCCACACCCACACCTGCACCCACACCTGCACCGACACCGACACCAAAACCTATAGTTTATCCCTTAATTAATATCCAAATCAACGGTGCGCCCCACGAAGACAAAGGCATTTTGGTAAACGGAAATGCTTTTGTTCCTTCCGAAGTTCTAGACGTTCTCAATGTCAAACCCGAGGCAGCCGATCGCCGAATCACCTACAATGGAGTAGTATTTGTGCGGGCTGTCGATTTGCGCGATCGCGAAATTTCCGTAACATGGGATCAGACTACAACATCAGTATCCCTGCGATCGCGCCGCGATATCCTCTCAGGCGTAGGAAAAATCATGGGACGCGGTTTAACCACGGCCCAACAAATCACAGTATTTCTCACAAAAACTAACAGCAAAGCCCTGGGAATATTTCCCAACTTACCTCAAATGTACGTGCAAGAAGCAGCAGCAGAAGGCGTCAACCACGACCTAGCTTTTTGTCAAATGTGTTTAGAAACAAACTATCTCAACTTTGGCGGTGCAGTCAAACCAGAACAATTTAACTTTGCCGACATGGGAATCATCAGCCCCACAAATTCCGGCATCTCATTTCCCGACGCCCGCACCGGAATTAGAGCGCAAATTCAGCACCTAAAAGCTTACGCCAGCACCGAACCAATCAACCAACCATTAGTTAAAGAAAACGTGCGTTTTCGCTTTGTCAAGCGCGGTGTCGCCCCCACCGCCAACGAACTAGCAGGCCGTTGGAATTCTGATCCATTATATGGACAAAAAATTATCAATATCATCCGGCTGCTATACGAAAATGCCAGTTTGCTGTAGTCAGTTGACAGTTGACAGTTCACAGTAGGGGCGGTGCCCCCGTGCCCGCCCTCTTAGTTGACAGTTGACAGTTACTATTAGTTATTAGTTATTTTTGACTAATAACCAATGCCTAATGCCCGATGCCCAATGCCCGATGCCCGATTCCCGCTTATTAAATAACTATGGTTTCCAGCACAAATCGCTTTTCAGACATTCAAAATCATTGGGCCAAAATATTCATTGACGGCTTAGTAGAACGGGCGGTAATCAGCGGTTTTCCCGATCGCACTTTTCGCCCCAACAGCAACCTCACCCGCGCCCAATTCGCCGCCATAGTCAGCAAAGCCTTTCCCGTACCCGACAAACGGCCTTACACTCCGTTTATCGACGTTCCCGCCACCCACTGGGCCGCCAGCGCCATTCAAGCAGCATATAAAAGAGGATTTATCTCCGGCTATCCCGACAACCTATTTAAGCCCGAAAGCCTGATTACCAGGGCGGAGGCATTAGTTGCCTTAGTCAGCGGTATATTTGGGGCGAATGCTGCACCGACAACCAATCTGATCCTCTCCAACATCTACCAGGATAGTACAGAAATTCCTAATTATGCTAAAAAGGCGATCGGCATAGCAACCCAATCCGAAATAGTCGTCAACGCCCCCAACTTAAACCTATTAAATCCCGCCGGAAACGCCACCAGAGCCGATGTCGTCGCCTGGGTTTATCAAGCATTAGTATATCTCAAAAGAGCACCACAAATATACAATCAATATATTATAGTTCTCAGCAAAGTTCCCAGACCGCAAGTGTACGTCAACCACCAGCGAGAATTTCGTGGAGTTTGGATAACATCCGTGTGGAATATTGACTGGCCATTCAGCAACAAACTCTCAACAGAACAGCAAAAAGCCGAACTCCTGAAAATCCTGGATAGGCTGCAAGAAATGAATTTCAATGCAATTATTATCCAAATTAGAGCAGCAGGCGACGCCCTTTACGCCTCACAATTAGAACCTTGGAGTGCATGGCTGACAGGAACCCAAGGAAAACCACCCGAACCTTATTATGACCCTTTAACATTTGCCGTTACAGAAAGCCACAAACGCAACATCGAAGTTCACGCTTGGTTCAATCCCTACCGCGCCAAAGTTTCTTATACCCAAACCCCTCCCAACGTCAGCCCGCACCTCTCTGTTACCAATCCCGAATGCGTTTATCCGTGGGGTGACGACTTGTGGATGGACCCGGGAATTGATTTAGTTGTAGACAAGACATACAACGTAATTTTAGACGTAGTAAAGCGCTACGATATAGACGGCGTTCACTTCGACGATTATTTCTATCCTTATCCCATTGACGGTCAAGAATTTCCCGACAGCAAGATTTACAATAGTTATATTTCCCGAGGCGGCCAAATGAGTTTAGGAGACTGGCGCCGCGAAAATGTCAACAAATTAGTTAGAAGACTCGGACAAGGAATTAAAACAGTCAAACCAAACGTCAAATTTGGCATCAGTCCCTTCGGCATTTATCGCCCCGGACAGCCACCACAAAGCCGAGGTTTAGACGCCTACGAAACACTCTATGCCGACGCCAAAAAATGGTTAGAATCAGGTTGGGTAGACTATCTAAATCCCCAACTTTACTGGCGCATCGACCAAACAGCTCAAAGCTATCCAATGTTACTAGAATGGTGGTTAGAAAACAACCCTCAAAACCGACATATTTACGTAGGAAATAACCTAGGAAGACTGGACGGCGTAAAATGGACAGTGCAGGAAATCAACAATCAAATTGAGATTACGCGCAACTCTAAAGACAGCTTAGCTTTAGGCAATGTTTTCTTCAGCATGAAAGCATTTAGCGACAACCGCCAGCAAATCTACGATAATTTCAAATCGACAACATACACCCAACCCGCACTCGTACCCGCGATGCCTTGGCAAAATGGCAAGCCCCCAGCACCTCCAGTATCAGTCGTAGTACAAAAAGTGGGGAATAGCAATGTTTTGCAATGGAAAAATCCCGCCGATAAAAACATCCGTTCTTGGACGCTTTATCAAAAGAATGGCGATACCTGGAAGCTGATCAAAATCATCAATGCAGACACAGTACAAGTCGGAGTTGGAACGGGAATTTACGCTTTGTGCGCGGTGAGTATCATGGCTGTAGAAAGTGTAGGAGTTTTCATAGAAATAGCAACCTAAAATATCTTGCAAGCATGAACATAAAAAATCTGCAACTTCCCGAACAAAGACGAAAAGTTTACATTGATATCGCCCTGCGCAGATGCCGTCCTGGTAGTGGCAGCACCTTAGAATTTCTCAGCCAAAAAACTTGGAACACTCCGGTTACTAACATTAAAGCTATTATCAAACAAACTCAGTTTGTTGTTGTAGGAGGAATTGCTACCAGGCTTTATATGCCAGAACGCATGACTGACGACCTAAATATTTTAGTATGGACTGATGATGCTGAAAATATCTATCAAGAATTAGTAGCTGCTGGCAGCATAAAAATTGGAGAACTCTGCATAGATGGTAGTAGTTGGCAACTACCAGATGGTAGTATTTTGGATGTTCTTGAATCACAACAATCTTGGGTTAGAGAAGCAATCGCAAATCCCAACATCGCCCCCGACAATTTGCCAATTATCGGATTACCTTATTTGATATTAATGAAATTGCAAGCCAGTCGCGGTATAGATATTGGTGACTTGACGCGGATGTTAGGAGGGGCTGATGAAACTGCCTTAGAATTAGTAAGAAAGACAGTAAAAACTTACCTTCCTGATGCGGTGGAAGACCTAGAAAGTTTAATTGTACTAGGAAAATTAGAAAGGGGAGAATTACGTTAATTGTTTAGACTTGCATTGCACTAATTCCCAAAAATTTTTAAAACTATCTGCGTTTATCTGCGCTTATCTGCTTTTCATCTGCGGTTGACATATCAATCAAATATTTCTGCAATAAGTCTAAACAATTTCTCTTTGCCAAGATGAACCAAACCGCAGCCAAGCCCCTATTCCTTCTAGCTACTGTCAACTGTCAACCCTTCGACTTCGCTCAGGGCGAGCTGTCAACTGTCAACTGACTTCTTCCTTTAGAGAGGAGACAGCTTACAGATAAATGCGTTATCGTGTTGCCAATATTTTGATTTCAGGAAAAAAAAGCTGTGGTTCCCTTACGCGATGACAATCCCACCACTATCACTCCCTACGTCACCTTCGGGCTGATTGCTGCCAACGTATTAGTATTTTTGTACGAAATCACTTTACCCGATCGCCAATTAACGCAATTTTTCTACTCTTGGGCGGTAGTTCCTTGCCAGTTAAGCAATATGTGCCGGGTATCTCTGCCAGTTTCGCCATTTCCCGAATGGACGACGTTAATTAGCTCGCAATTCCTGCACGCAGGCTTTCTGCACATAGCTGGAAATATGTTATTTTTGTGGATTTTTGGTAACAACGTAGAAGACCGTTTAGGACACGTCAAATTTTTAATATTTTACCTTACTTGCGGCGTTTTAGCATCACTAACTCAGTGGTATTTTTCCTCAACATCGGCCATTCCTTCCCTAGGTGCTAGCGGCGCGATCGCAGGCGTGATGGGCGCTTACATTCTCAGATATCCCCAAGCCAAAGTTCTTACTCTACTACCTTTGGGCATTTTTATTACTACAGTCAGAGTCCCGGCTTTCTTCTTTCTCGGATTTTGGTTTGCACAGCAAGCATTGAGCGGTTTGGCTTCCTTGAATTCCCCGGCAAGTGTGGGCATGGAATCCGGGGGAGTTGCCTACTGGGCGCACGCAGGCGGCTTTGTTTTTGGTGCTATTCTTGCCCCTTTATTGGGGCTTTTTTCTGATGAAAATCAGATTTAACTGTTTGTAGTGAGGACTTTAGTCCTCTCCAAATGCGGACTAAAGTCCTCACTACGAACCTAGATAAACGTGAAGTCAAAAGGTGACAGAGTAGTCACCCCAGTTACACCATTTAACTTCGCCAAAATTCGAGAATCACCGCCTGTTTGGTTGTTACCATTGCCGTCATAAATTATGTAAGTATTGCCGCCGGAATCGTAGGCAAACAAGAAAGCAGTTCCTCCCAGAATATTGGTAGAAACATTTGTCTGCACGGTTAGCTGAACTTGGCTGTTACCGCCCAGATTTGGGAATCCGGGGGCAAAGTTAAATTGATCGGCGATCGGCACACCGAGACCGCTAAAATCAGTAATCACATCGTATCCGCCCGCAGCGATCGCAGCATTGATTGCCGCCGAAGAAGCCGCATCAAAAGCCAGCCCACCATCCGCAGGACTGGTATAGCGGAATTGATTGCTGCCACCGCCGCCCGTCATGCTATCTGCACCCAGGCCCCCGATCAGCACGTCGTTGTCCGCGCCGCCGTTCATCGTATCGTTGCCACCACCGCCGTCAACAGTATCTGCCCCTGCTAAACCGTTCAAATTGTCCGGTAAAGAGCCGCCCACTAACCGGTTAGGCCCGTTATCTGCCGGCAAGATCGAAATGGCGATCGTACCTGTACCCGGAATTGTCCCGAATCCGTCGCTGATGCTGTAGGTGAAAGTAGTTGTACCCGCTACATTGCCGGCGATGAACTGCACCTGAGATCCCTGATTCACAGCTATCCCCAGTTTCGGCGTGCCGACATTGATAATGCTGAGCGGCCCTTTTTGCGGGCTGGAATCGTTCGCTAGCACATCGATGAAAGTCGGTAGCAAATTATTCGTACTCGTAAATACGATGCCGTCATCGTTCGCCACCGGCGGCAGGTTAGTTGGAAGGGTTGAGGAACCGTCGAAAGAGTTGATGTTAATCCCGACTGAGGCTGCCGCCGTGCCGCCTTGGTCGTCCGCTACGCTGTAGCTGAACGAACCGGCTTGCCCGATCGCATTAGTTTTAGGTTGGAATTGCAGACCGAGCAATTCTTGAACCGTCAATTTTTGATTGATCGCGATCGGACTCGTACCGACAACTATTTGACCGAAAGTTGGATTCGGGACTCTGACAACTGCGATCGACAGCGGCTGTCCCTCCGGGTCGCTGGGCGCCGAAATGCTCAGAGACAGAGGCAAATTTTGTAAACCAGTCAGCGTTTTACCAGTTTCGACGATCGGCGGCTCGTTAGGAGTCGGAGATGTAAAACTGGGCGGAACCGGCCCCCCGCCGAAAGGTGGAGTGGGAGTCGGGACGATCGAAGGAAGCTGTGTCGGCAATGTCCCAGCCGTCGGAGTCGGAGTCGGACTCGGAACCTGTGTCGGCAATGTTCCCGGCGACGGAGTTGGACTCGGACTTGTCCCCGGTGATGGACTCGGAGTTGGACTCGGAGTTGTCCCCGGAGTCGGAGTCGTCGCCGGAGTCGGACTTGTCGCTGGAGTCGGACTTGTCGCCGGAGTCGGACTTGTCGCCGGAGTCGGACTTGTCGCTGGAGTCGGAGAAGCTGTTGTTCCCGTCGGCGGAGGTGTCGTAACAGGTTTTGTCCCCGTTGAGGGTGTGGGAGAAGCCGTTGTTCCTGGTGTCGGAGAAGCCGTTGTTCCCGGTGTTGGAGAAGCCGTTGTTCCCGTCGTGGTCGAAGGTCTTGTGCCCTGAATGACGAAGGGATTGTCGTCTACGCGCGGAATTTGAGCTGTAGTAAACCTCGATTCATCCAGCGAGTTCGATCGCACATCAAGCAACACCGCCAAGAATTCGCCAGTTTGCTTGTCCCGAATAATCGTGTTGCTAGAATTCGAGCCTTGACCTTGAGAGATATCTAGCTGTGTAAAGTTGAGACCTCCAGCCAGGGCGATCGAATCTCCCGGCTTAAAATCTCTAATTAAATCAGCATCTCCGACTTCGCGGCCGCCAGTAGTGAGAAACCCGTTACTGGAAACCGAGGTGCCCACCCTACCGAGAACAAAGATATCCGAACCGTCGCCTCCTGTGAGAGTATCAGATCCGCGATCGCCCGAAAGAATATCATCCCCAGGTCCGCCAGACAAAGAATCATTCCCGTCGCCCCCGTAGATCAGGTCATCACCCTCGCCCCCGTCAGCAGTATCGTTACCAACACCGCCGGTGATGACATCCCCGCCGTCGCCGCCCAACAAAAGATCGTTGCCAGCAGCCCCAATCAGGCAGTCGTTACCCGTGTCGCCAAACAAAGTGTCATTACCCTTGTCGCCAAAAATCAGGTCGTCTTCGCCACCTCCGCGGAGACAGTCATTGCCTTTACCGCCGTACAGCGTATCGTTGCCTTCAGCACCCAAGACAATATCGTTCCCCTGGTCGCCAAAAGCTACATCGTCGCCCAGGTCGCCAGAAACCAAGTCATCGTCTTTGCCGCCCCGCGCCGTGTCATTGCCGCGGCCGCCCTCAACAATATCCTTACCCGCGCCGCCGTTGAGAGAATCGTTCCCGTCATCGCCCCTGATGATATCGGCTCCGTCCCGACCCAGAATCGTGTCGTCGCCGCCGCGCCCGGAAATCGTATCGTTGAACAAGCTGCCGATTAAATAGTTATTGCCATCATTAGCGACAACTACGCCATCGACAAACACGGGCTGTGGGGGAGGCGTGGGTACTGTCACTGCTGGTCGCACCACCGGCACGATCGTAATCCCCGGGCCCGTCCCGGTCATTGTCGGAGAAGTCCCGATCATTGTCGGAGAAGTCCCCGTCATTGTCGGAGAAGTCCCCGTCATTGTCGTGGTTGTCCCCGGCGACGGCGTAGGCGAAGTAATTGTTTCGACAATAATTGCTGGTACTGCTGGTGGCATTGTTTCGGTTCCTTGCGACGCTACTCAAAAACTACTAAATAAACTTAAAGTCAGAGGCAGTAATCACGGTGCTGAGTGCTCCGGGTACTGTAGGAATAGTATTCAACACTGCCAAATCGAAAGCTGGGAGACTGTCATCTGCCACATTTGGATCGAACCCAAGAACGTACTTATTAAAAGTATTGTTCAGGTAAACAAAGAAAGCTCCACCTTTGGTCGAACCGTTTTGATTCTTCAACACTGCGTTGACTGCTTGAGCGTTGTCAAATTTAGATTCAAACAAAATGACTTCTTGCTTGCTGATGTTGTCGCCGCCGCTGCCGATATTCCTGACGATAAAACTGGTGAAATCGTTAGTAGTTCCAGAGTTGGTTAAACCGCCGAAATTGGCAGACCTGAACAAGAACCTGTCGCTGCCGCTGCCGCTGGCGTTAAAGTCAGCAATCACGTCCACGCCTTCGCTGGGAGTTTCGTAGTAGAAGAAATCATCGCCGGGGCCGCCCGTGAGCAAGTCAGAACCGTTCCCGCCGCCCAAAATGTCATTGCCCGCACCGCCCTCAAGGGTGTCGTTGTCATCGCCGCCCAATACCAAGTCGTTGCCGAAGCCGCCGCTGATCGAGTCGCTGCCAGCACCGCCGTCGAGAGTATCGTCGCCCGCTTCGCCGAACAGGGAGTCGTTGCCGCCCTCGCCCAAAATGTAGTCGTTGCCGGCACCTCCGAGTGCCGTGTCGTTGCCTTCTCCACCCAAAATTGTGTCTTCGCTGTCGCCGCCGGAGATCGAATCGTTATTGATACCGCCGTCGAGCAAGTCTCTGCCCAGTCCGCCGTCTAGGATGTCGTCGCCTGCGCCGCCGTCTATTGAGTCGTCGCCAATTCCGCCCAATAAGGTGTCGTTGCCAATACCTCCAAGTATCGAGTCGTCGCCGGCTTCTCCTAATATCGAGTCATTGCCTGCACCGCCGTCTATGGTGTCGTTGCCGTCACCGCCCAAGATGATGTCATTGTCATTGCCGCCGAACATCAGGTCGTTGCCCAGTCCGCCGATTAGGGAGTCTATGCCGTCTCCGCCGTCGATGGTGTCGTTGCCAATTCCGCCGTCGAGGGTGTCGTTGCCGATCGAACCCAGCACTGAATCGTTGCCTGCTTCACCAAATTCGAGGTCGTCGCCGCCTCTGCCGTCGATGATGTCGCTGCCGTCGCCCCCGTACAGGGTATCGTTGCCTGCGCCGCCGATGATGTAGTCGCTGAGGTTGCTGCCTGTAAATGTACTGGCGGGGAGTGCGGTGCGATCGACAATATTATCTACCACCGTAATGCTAAAGGAACTCGGCCCGATCGTGGCAGACCCGTCAGAGGCTGTAAACGTGAAACTGTCGCTGCCGCCACCAGCCAGCAAGTTGTATTTGACAATGTTGTTGTTGATATCGTCTTGGCTGAATTTGCCACCTACGTTGAGAAAAGTAGTGCCTCTTTGGACAAAACCTCTGGTAGCGTTGGGGGCTTTGGTAATCGTGTAAACGATTTCCAACGGCGGGTTGTCGGGATCTGTGACTAACAAATCCGCAGCCGTGATTGTCTGGGTAGGAGCACTTTTGGCAACCACGACACCGCCGTTAATTGCTAGCTTCGGCGGGTTGCTGACGTTGATAGTTGCTACCGCCTGACTTGTGCCACCGTTGCCGTCTGAGATCGAGTAGCTGAAGCTGTCAGTGCCCGAGAAGCCGGGATTCGGGGTGTATTTGAACACGCCCCCGCCCAAGGGAGTCACGATTCCTTTGGCTGTTGGGGTAAAAGTAGTAACCGTCAGAGGGTTCTTTTCCGGGTCAGTGTCGTTGAACAGAACGTTGAAGGTGGTATCTTGACCCGCAACCGTGGTGAAGTTGTCGTTTACCGCTCTTGGAGCCTGGTTGGGGAAGGCTATCGGAGTCGGACTCGGCGCTGGGCCTGCTGTCGGCGTCGGCGTCGGCGTTGGATTTACTGTCGGACTCGGCGTCGGGCCTGCTGTCGGCGTCGGGAAACTCAGCGGCGGCGGCGTCGGTGTCGGACTTGTTGTCGGCGTCGGTGTCGGACTTGCTGTCGGAGTCGGTGTGGGACTGTCTGTCGGCGTCGGTGTCGGACTTGCTGTCGGTGTCGGTGTCGGACTCGGACTCGGTGTCGGCAGCGGCAGTGGGGTAGCGCTGCCTGGTACTGTGGGCGCAATTACAAATGAGGTTCGCCCTAGGGTTCTGCTGTCTACTCCGGGCAATACTGCTAAAAAGTCGCCGCTGACTCCGTTGCGAATAATTGTGCTGCCTGCTTTGCTGTCGGTGCTTTGGAAGATTACCAAATCCTCAAACTTGAGGTCGCCGCTCAGCCCGATCGCATCTTCACCTTGGCGAAAGTCTGTAAAAATGTCAGCATCGGCGATATCCGGGCCGCCTGTAGTGAGAAATGCCGGGTTAGTGCCGTTGCTGCTGCTGCCGCTGGGGGAACTGAAGCTACCGATGACGAAGACATCTCTGCCTTCGCCTCCTGCCACTATGTCTTTGCCTGCACCGCCCGAAAGCACGTCGTTGCCAGCACCGCCGTCGATGATGTCGTCCCCGGCACCGCCGAACACGATGTCATCGCCGTCGCCTGCAAAAATTGTGTCCGCCCCGGCGTCGCCGTAGAGCCAGTCGCCTCCTTCGTTACCAAATAGCAAGTCTTCGCCGTCACCGCCGCTTAGGGTGTCGTTACCTTGGTCGCCCCACAGGATGTCGTCGCCTTTGTCGCCCAAAATACTGTCGTCGCCCAACCCGCCACGCAAGCTGTCGCTGCCTTTGCCGCCGTACATGGTGTCTTTGCCTTCGCCTCCGATTACCGTATCGTTGCCGTCATTGCCGTAGAGCAAATCCGGGTTATTTCCCCCATCCAGGGAGTCGTTGCCTTTGCCTCCGTACAGGGTATCGAGTCCCGAACCGCCGTCGAGAACGTCGTTGCCCTCATTGCCGTACAGCACGTCGTCATCTTCGTTGCCAAATAGTAAATCGTCGCCGCCGGCTCCTCGCAGGTTGTCGCTGCCTTGCAGCCCGGAAATCACGTCCGGCCCTGGACTGCCCACTAACGAGTCATTGGTTTCTGTGCCGCGGACGATGCCACCGATGACGGCTGGCGAGGTGCCTTTGCCTCCACCCAATGTGTCGTCTATGCCGCCAAATGTGTCGTCGCCCGCAGTTGGCGTCGGGGTGCGAGTTGGGGTTGGAGTTGGTGTCGGAGTTGGGGTTGGAGTTGGTGTCGGTGTTGGTGTCGGTGTTGGTTCGGGCGTTGGCGCGGGCGTTGGCGCTGGAGTTGGCGTTGTGTCAACGATAATAACTGGTACAGCAGGGGGCATTATTTTGGCTCCTTTAAACGACGTTCCTGATTAACTTTAAGAACTGATTAGTATCAGTTTGCCGCCACAAATATGGCTTAAAATTGATTAATATTCCCGCTCATTTCTAGCATACTCAATCAAGATTGCCACAACCATAGATATTTTTTACCTCTGGCATCTTTCGAGCTAAAATTATTAATGGTTGCAGGTTTTGATCCTGATTTTGGGTATACTTAAATTTCACTGCATTTTGATCTCAGATCGAAGTCTGCTTCGAGTCAGCCAGGGTTATTTATCCACAGGTGTAAAAATAAAAATCTGGGATTGATATTTTTTGCTCTCCTACTGCCCAATGCCTTAGACTGACTGCTGACAAGAAACAGAGCTGTTAATTAGGGGCAGAAGCGGCCCCGTTTGCTCTTGTCCGTTGACGGCTAGTTCGCTGTGACAAAGGTAAAGCAGGGAACAACGACTTAACAAATCTACCAGAATTCGCCGCAGCCGCTGTTGGTCGGCAGTCTCTTCGTCTTCGGTTTGCCAGGGATGCCCCAGTTGCGATCGCACAAATAAGGGTGCGCCAAACAATGTCGCCGCACCGCCGCTCAGCCACAGGGGCGAGCCGGCATCCAGCCAAAAGTGCCATTTGTGGGCGTGACGGCTGCTGCGGTACTGGAAGATGTTGGCGAGGGTGACGGCTCGGGCTGCGGGGCCTTGGGGACGGACTGGAAAAGGGTTGGCGGTGACGGTTCCTTGGCGCAACAACTGGATGAACCGGGCGATGGTTTCTGACTCGCCGCCGTTTGTGGGTTCTACTCGCTGCATTCGCCCGTGTATTTCCCAGTAGTGGGCGGCCGTTTCCATTAACTCGCGCAGGGCTGCTAGCCGATCGTAGGCAAGGTATCTGTCGTTCATCAGAAATTTCTGGATCGCTCGATCGAGCAGGGCAATTGGACTCGGCAACAGCCGCTCTTGCTGTTGCGACCGCTGTAGTTCGATCCACTCCACAATTTGCTCGTAGGCCTCGGAGGCTCGGTGTCCCACTCTGTCCCACCGGGGAAAGGCTGTAATTGCCAGCAGTTGAGGTCGATCGAGATCGGGGCGAAAACAGTGATCGGCGATTAAACCTGCTCTCACCGGGTCGATCGATTGCGAATTGGGGATTTGAGATTTTAGATGGAAATTGGGGTGAGAATCTTCTGTTTCCACCAATTCCCGCTGTTTCTGGCTACCTAAAATTACCAGCATTTCGGCTACTGCGTCTCGATCGACTAAACGGCCGAGTCCCGGATAAACTAGCGCCAGCAGAGTCAGCAAAGCTCGAATCTCTGGCGCCGTCGATAGGGGACGCTGATCGTTGAGGGATACGGTGGCAATATCATCTCGGGCGAGAATTTCCGTTAAACTGTAACGGGCGATCGCATCCATCCCGGGAGCAATTACGGCGATTTCCTGCGGTTCCACGGCTTGTGACTTCACCGCATCCACGATGATTTCGGCGGTTTCTCGCAGCAGTTGCGCCCGGGAAGTGGTTTGGAGCGATCGAACTGATCCGGGCAAACTCAAGCCTAAAGGATAAAAACCCTCAGAATTAACTGCTAAACTTAGCGCCAACTCCCCAATCTCTGGTGCTAAACCCGATCGCGCCTCCAAAATTTCCACGCGACTACAGCGGTTTGCGAGTCCGGCGAGGTATTCCGTGTCAGCCCCCAAACCCAAACGCACTCCTCCATCTTGATTGTAGGAAAACGCTCCCGCTGCACCATACGCGAGCATTTGAGCGAACAAATGGCGGCTGATGGCCGGATAATCGTCCACATCGTCGGCGATGACAGCTTGGTATCGAGAAGCCAAATGCTGCTGGTAAGTGGGATTTGGCAACAAATCCCGCCAGTAGAGTTCGCAAACAATGCCGTAAGTCAGGAAACCCCGCTTCAAGCACCATTCCCGCCACCTGTCGAGCAACTCTCCCGTGCTAGCCCACAGGTTGTTCGAGCCTCCAGAGACAGCAAATCCCTGTTCCAGAATGCTCTTAATTTCTTCTCTGGGCGTACCGCTGACAGCAGCAAGTTGTAATAAGTCTAGAGTTCGACGCACCATTCGGTTTGGACTTACCCCTGTTTGTTGCAAAATCCCTTCGTCTAGTTCGCGACGCCAGAGTCTGGTGGCAAGTTCCAATTCTGTTTCAGGTTGCAGCCTCCGGGGAAATTGCGCCCTCAAATCCAGCGACTCAACTAGCAGCGGCCAAAATAGCAATACTTCCTGCTCAAAAAAACCGAACGGTGTTGTCGAGTGAAAGGCATATTTTCCTTGGGTAGCGACGGCGATGCGATCGGCAAATTCCAGCCGATTGTCCCCGTTAGCTGCTAAGACTAATATTGCTGGGGCGGTTTGTCCCGCCCGCCACCGCCCAGAATGCCCGCGGGCTGAAACTCTTGCTGCTGGTTCCGTCTTGACTGTTCTGCTCCAAATGCAGAACAGCTCGACTAAACGAGCCGTTTTCCCGCTGCGGGCGGCTCCGACAATCCAAATAGAATCTTCGGCAACTGTTCCCAATTTATCTAAATTTGTTACCATACCATGAATACTTTAATCACTAATGTCGGCCACCAATTAATCAGATCTCGCTATGAATACTTCTCCGTGGAACAGGTTTGTAAAATATCTCTACAGCGCTAACCAATGGTATCGAGAAACGCCATCTAGGGCCCTAGAGCAGGCTTATGATGCTGCGTTAGCAATTAAGGCGATCGAAGATGAGCATTTTGGTGGCCAAGGAATCTCCGAGCGATCGTCCGATTACGGACACAGCACCCTGTCTTACTTTAAATCCGAACTTCAAAAATACCTCAAGGTCATCCAAACCCGAATGGTTGAGTTTAATGCTAGCCGTTCTTTTTTGGAATTTCCCGATCGCGTGGGGGCACAACCCAAGGCTGACCAAAGCGCTGAGCGTCACCGTTACCCCTTAGATCTCAACAGCAAAGATCGAGCCTCTGTGGTATTTGAGAAGCTAGAGTTTATTGATGGAGTCATCGACAAGTATATCAATAATAGTAAATCAACTGCGATCGTTCCGGTTGTCACTTCGGTAAACCTGCCCGTGAAATCTCCAAATATCAGCTCTCAACCTTACGGAAAGAACGGCGCAGCCAATGTTCATCAAACTCAGGCTGGCGAGGTTGACACTAATTCTGAAGAGGTGAATTTATTACCCAGATCGCTTTTGGGAACTTTGAATCGAATTACTAAAGAGTTAGATCCTGAAGCAGAAAAAGACGTAGTTAAAAATTTCCGAAATTCCAAAGTAAAAACCGTCATTTCTCTCAGATTTATTTTGCTTTTAATTTTAGTTCCGCTGTTGACGAATCAAATTTCCAAAAACTTTATCGTTGGGCCAGTAGTTGACCATTTGCGAGTCAAGCAAAATGCTCCCGTATTCATCAATGTTGACCTAGCAGAAGAAGCCTTCAAAGAACTGGAGAGATTTGAGCAGCAACTCAAATTTGAAACGTTAATTGGCAGGGCTCCGTCGCTTTCTTCTGAGCAAACGGAAAAGAAGATTGCTGATAAAGCAGTTGAGATTGCGGAGGAATACCGGACTGAAAGTGGCGGGGCTATTAAAAATATTTTTGCCGATTTGATTTCCTGCATGGCTTTTGCCGCGATTATCATTACTAACAAGAAAGAGATTGAGATTTTAAAGTCTTTTATGGATGACGTGGTTTACGGACTTAGCGACAGTGCTAAGGCTTTCGTAATTATTTTGTTTACTGATGTGTTTGTCGGATTCCACTCGCCTCACGGTTGGGAAATAATTCTCGAAGGTGTATCGAGGCATTTAGGAATACCAGAAAATAGGCAGTTTATATTTCTGTTCATTGCGACATTTCCAGTGATCTTGGATACGGTATTTAAGTATTGGATATTCCGCTATTTAAACCGGAGTTCGCCTTCTGCTGTTGCTACTTACAAGAATATGAACGAGTAATCTACTCGGATCTAATTCTGTCAAATAACGGTTATTAAGTTGGTCGTGACGACGGAAATAAAAAAAATATGAGGACTTTCGTCCTCACTACAAACCTATTAGGGTTATTTGAGATAATTAGATATGGCTCGAATTGCCAATTTCCTAATTCCAACGCTTCTTGCGCTGTCGCTGGTTGGCCACGGACTCCACCAGTCCCAGTCCGAGAAAATTACTCAGCAGCGACGCATTCCCATAACTTAGGAAAGGTAGCGGAATCCCCGTAACCGGGGCTAAGCCGATGTTCATCCCAATATTTACGAACACCTGAAAAATTAACATTGATAGTACGCCGATCGCCAGCAAGGAACCAAAATTGTCGTTTGCAGTTTGTGCGATCGTCACCAAACGGAAACAAATTATCCAGAACACCACCAGCACGGAAATGCAGCCAATAAAGCCCAATTCTTCGCCGATCGCTGAAAAGATAAAGTCCGTATGCTGTTCGGGAATAAAGTTAAGCTGAGTTTGCGTGCCGTGATTCAATCCCCGGCCGTGGAGTTCTCCGGCCCCGATCGCAATCCGAGATTGAATCAAGTGATATCCGCTGCCTAAAGG
>JAYUGZ010000943.1:0-18379 GCA_043767465.1 Cyanobacteriota bacterium | reverse complement strand
GCTGACAACGCTACAGTTGTTGACTGCTTTTCTTTACTCTTCCTAATGTACGGGGTGCGATCGCTTCGGGTATTGTGGCAAACCGTATATGTTGTGTTGTATTTGCCGTCTTGTGTGTATAAATTTGGGCAAGGCCAGTTCGGGCTATTCCTTACGGGGTAGCTGCGCCCCGCGTACTTTTGGCTGCAAAATAGAAGTAAAATTTATCCATTAGAGTCATGTTAACTGGCGGTTGGATCGGAGGGCGATCGCTGTACATTTGCTGCTTGTGTAATTGTGTTCATCAGCATAAAAAGTGAAAGGGTAGTTTCCTGGCATTCTAAGAAACCAAACTTCTGGTAAAACTCGTTTGCATTCTCGTCTATAGCATCAACTCTGACACCGTATACTCCTACTATTCTGGATACATCTATTGCTCTAGCAAGGGCGTGAAATAATAGTTGTTTGCCCAGTCCTCTACCCTGCATTGAGCGATCGACCGCAAGTTTAGCAATCAGTATAGCTGGAATAGAATATCTGGGCAGCCTCTGCCGCAGGTCGGCTGGCAAATCTTTGCGTTCAAGCACACCTGCACAGCAAGAATAATAGCCAACTATCTGACTGCCTTCCTGCGAAAAAGCAACAAAAGTTTTGGCAATCCCATCTCGATCGTTTTTCTGAGCGTACTGTTTGAAGTACATATCTAATTCTGGATTTCCAGAATTAAATGGATCTTTTTTCAGACTACTTGCACTGCGCCCTATTGTATCTAGCGGATAAATAATGCAATCCACAATTTATTATTTGTTTGAGTTGCCATAGTCTTGAAATAATTTAATCAGAGCTTCATTAGGCGGAGGCGGATCTAACATCAGATCTAACAAAAAGTCCCAGTCGCGCTCGGACAGCTTCAAAACAGGGTTGCCAAAGGCTGCTGGGCCGTTGATCGTAGCATCTGCTTCGGCAATGAATTCGTCGAGGACAAATAGGTACGCCCACCAAGAGAGTCGGGTTTCGGTACTGGTTTCGGTTTTGACGAGCGATCGCATTTTGCTATTTTTCCCGCTACAAAGCTTTCTTTACTACTATTATTTTAAGCCAAAAAGCACAGCGACAGCGACAGATTGAAACCTGTCGCTATAAAAACCCAGTTAGTCTTCACCTAATGACTACTGTCAACCGACTACTGTCAACTGTCAACTGTCAACTGTCAACTGTCAACTATCAACTATCAACTGACTAATCAGCAAAGCTGCGGGAAAGTAACTAAGAGCATCACCAATTGCCAACGTACCGTTACTTTCTACCACCTGATTGGTAATCGCATTCTTCCAAACCGACGGCATTTGCTCGGACAATACCAGATTAGTATCTTTCCAGACTTGTTTGCCGATCGGCATTTCTTCCGATTTGACAACTCCCGTCAAAAATCGGGGAGCAATGACAATAGCTGTAGTACCTTCAAAGCTGCGGGAAAAGGCAACCACATTATCTTTAAACATTCCCGCTACTTCCACAGGTCGATAGTCCCCTGATTGAAAAACTGGCAAGTATTTTTTTCTAGCTTCTAGCAATTTTGCCGTCAAAAACAACTTAATTCTAGCATCTTCCCGCGTCGCCATCAAATTGTCAACCAGTTGCAAAATATCCGTCTGAGCTTGCTGTTTAATTGACCGCAAAACCTCGATTCTGCGATCAAAATCCACCGGACGGCGGTTATCTGGATCGACGTGGCTTAAATCCCAGAATTCCGTGCCTTGATAAATGTCGGGAACCCCAGGCGCCGTAATTTTTAGCAGCGTTTGAGATAAAGAATTGAAAATGCCGTAATGAGCTACTTTTTCCCAAAAAGGCAGGAATTTCTTGAGGAATTGATTGTGTTCCGAAGGTTCGAGAACGCTATCAATAAAGGTCATAAAACCTGTTTCGTAGTCGTTGTCAGGTCTCAGCCAAGCTGTATACACTTTTGCTTCGCGGACGGCTTTGATCACATAGTCTTTTAGGCGATCGACATAATCGGTGTTTTCAATTCCCTCAAACGGAAAACTGCCGAGTAGAGTTTGGTACAAGAAGTATTCGTCATTGGTATCGGGAACCATGCGATTGACAAAGTTGACTTTCTTAGATGAGTTTACCTCTCTCCAAGACCTGACTTGCTGTTCCCATTCCTCGGGAATTTCTGACAAAACATTAAGTCTGGCTCGTACATCTTCGCCGCGTTTGGTATCATGGGTAGCTGTAGCATTCATTTTGTGTGGCCAAGCTGCTTGCTGCTGCTTGTTGAACTCGTGAAAATCTGCCATAGAAACGCCGAACTGACTGGGATTTCCTCCGACTTCGTTGAGGGATAAAAGGCGATAGTAGACGTATAACAGCGTGTCCTCAACACCTTTTGCCATCAAGGGGCCTGTCAACTGCTGGAGTTTCATCACAAAGTGCCTGCGCTCCTCCTTTTGTTCGGCTGTGAGGGTTTCTTCTTCTTCCAGCAACAGCAGCGTTTCGATAAATTTAAGTTCTTTGAGCAGTCGGGGTACTACTTCTTTGGCGTGGGCGATCGCATATTTGACGTAAGTGCGATCGGACTCTCGCAAACCCTCTTGATTTATGTATGTTCGGTACACTGGAAAAATCGTCAAAACTGCTGACAGTGCTTTTTCCAAACCCGGACGAGTAAAGTCATTTCCCTGTCGGGATTGACCGGAGATATTCTTTAAAAGCTGAGCCAGATTGTCTACGTCTCCCGCCAAATTTTTCTCAACAATCAGTCCTTTCTTCTCTAAAAATAACTGTTCATAAGGAACATTCAAGCGAGTAAATCTCTGATAGATTTCACTAAATTGCTGTTCGCGATCGCACCGACAAAAAACGCCGTTTACGTAATTCAAAAAGTCGTAGCCACTGGTTCCCTCAATTGGCCAATAGGACGGCAAATCTTCCTCGTGTTCCAGAATCTTTTCCACAGTGATGTAAGTGTCTCCTGTTCTCTCGCGGAGCCGTTTTAAATATTCTGTGGGGTCGTAAAGTCCGTCAATGTGGTCGATTCTCAATCCGGTAAACTTGCCCTCTTCCACCATATCGAAAATCAGAGCATGGTTTTTGTGGAAAACTTTAATCTCTTCAACTTTTACCGAAATCAGTTCGTTGACTGTAAAAAACCTGCGGTAGTTGATTTCTTCTGCTCCCACTTTCCAGAAAGACAGACGGTAAAACTGCTCGGAGAGTAAACCATCTAGCAAATTAAAGCTTTCAGGATCACCCTTTTCTCCGTTAAAAAAATCGATATTTTCATCGATGAATTCCTGCACTATCGGATTTTGATTGTAGAGTTCCCACAGCAGTCCTTTGACAAAAGCTATCTGATCGTATCGGGCTTTACCTTTAGTTTCTGAAGGGGTATTTTTGATCAAATAAAGAATTCCCAGAAATTTGATAAAATCTGGATGGCGCCTGCCTAATTCCCGCCCTAAATGCCCCAAATTATGACTTATAAATTTGGCGTAAGATTCAATTTTTACAGGCAATTGTAAACTGTAGTAATTGATTGTCAGCCCAATTTCGCTGTATTTGAGTTGAATCTCGCCATTTTCCAGACACTCGCCATAAAAATTGCCCAGCAGCGGAGCCAGCACTCGACCCCGGAGATGTTCGTAAGCGTGATTCCATTCAATATCGAAGTAATCGAAATAGTCGGAATCCGGCCCGTGTTCTAATACGTCTAACAGCAACAAGTTTTGAGTGTCGTAAGCCATGTGGTTCGGAACAATATCTTGCAGCCATCCCATGTTGCGCTTCTTGATTTCATCCGTGAGGGCTTCAAAGTTTTCGGAGGTTCCCAATTCGGGATTGAGCTGATTTGAGTCAACCACGTCGTATCCGTGGGTACTACCTTTTCTAGCTTTAAATATCGGTGAGGCGTAAACGTCGGTAATTCCTAATTCTTCCAGATAGCTAAGGATTTGTTTAGCGGCTTCAAAGTTGAAACCTGCATGAAATTGAATCCGATAAGTTGTTGTGGGAATTCTCAGCACTGTTAATCTTACTCCTGTTATTTTCGGGTTTGATTTTAAAGAGGAGGCAGAGCCTCCAGGATGGCATTCCCAGGCAGAACCTGGGAACGAGAGAATGAAAGATCAGAGATAAATTTCTTGTTCCTAGGCTCTGCCTGGGAACGCATATCTAGAGGCTCTGCCTCCAGTTTTCAGCATTATAATTCAAAAAGTGCAAAACTCTGCGGTTTGACGGTCAATTCTTGCTCTGAAGTTATCTTTTCAGGCAAGCTAGAACCTGCACCCATCCATTTTGCATCAGCCGAGTCTAAAATCTTTTGCCAATTGCCTTGAGGAAGTGTAGGGTTGAAAGTGACCTGTTGTTTGCTGAAGTTTAGGATGCAGAATATCTGGCTGTCATCTGTCCAGCGACGTAGAAATAAGATTTTTTTCGCTTCTATGCTGGATACTTCTAGACTGTTTTTGTCGAGTTTTTTAAGGGCCGGTATTGTCCGCCGCAGTTGAATCAAATGTTGGTGCCATTTCCAGAGGATTTTGTGCTTTCCTTCTGTTTGTTTTTCCCAGTTCAACTTGCACTTTTGGAAGCTCTCAGGACTCTGGGGGTCTTGAAACTCGCCTCGCCCTTCAAAGCCTTTAAATTCTTGTTGTTTGTCTTGGCGAATCGCTTCAATCAAGTCAGGATCTGAGTGGGAAACAAAGTACAAAAACGGTGCTGTTTCTCCGTATTCTTCTCCCATGAAAAAGAAGGGGATGTAGGGAGAAATTAATACCGTGCCGGCTGCTAGTTTCAGTGCTTCAAAGTCCACTATTTGCGAGAGTCTGTCTCCTAAAATCCGGTTGCCGATTTGGTCGTGGGTTTGGGAAAATACGAGGAATTTTTCGCCTGGTTCATCTTTGACAGAATTGCCGTGTTTCCGCTTTCTGTGGGGGGCGTACTGGCCGGAGTAAACAAAGCTTTCTTTGAAGGATTTTTCTAAGTGTTCGCACTTGCCAAAGTCTTGGTAATAGCGGTCATTTTCTCCGGTGAGCAAGGCGTGGAGTGCGTGGTGGAAATCGTCGCACCACTGGGCGTCTAATCCGAAACCGCCGAGTTCTTTGGGACGTACTGTGCGGACATCGTTTAAGTCACTTTCTGCAATTAGATAAAGTTTCCGTCCTACCTGTTGAGAAAAATCGGCGGTTGCATCGGCAAGTTCTTGCAAAAATGGTCTGGCACCTACTTCAAATATTGCTTGAATTGCGTCGAGTCTTAGACTGTCGATATGATAGTCTCGAAACCAGTAGAGGGCGTTTTCAATAAAGTAATTGCGCACGCCGTCGCTGTAGCCGTCGTCGAAGTTGAGGGGGTCTCCCCAAATTGAGCCGTATTTTGAGGTGAAGTAGGGGCCGAAGTCGCGGAGGTAGTTTCCTTCGGGGCCGAGGTGGTTGTAAACGACATCGAGTATTACTGAGATGCCGTGTTCGTGGCAGGCGTTGATGAGTTTTTTGAATCCTTCGGGGCCGCCGTAGGAGTTTTGAACTGCGTAGGGATATACGCCGTCGTATCCCCAGTTGCGATCGCCGGGAAATTGGGCGACTGGCATGATTTCGATGGCGTTGATTCCCAGTTCGGTGAGTTGTTTGAGTTGGGGAATTATTGCTTCAAATGTTCCGGCTTGGGTGAATGTGCCGACGTGCAGTTCGTAAATGATCATTTCCGCTAGTGGCACGCCTTGCCAATTTGTATCAGTCCAAGCAAAGGCGTTTTCATCTATTACTTGGGATGGGGTGTGGACGCCTTGGGGTTGATATTTTGAGGCTGGGTCTGGTCGGTCGGTTTTGCCTTCGAGTTGGTAGGTGTAAAGGGTTCCGGGTGGGATTTCTGTAGCTGTGGTTTGCCAGTAACCTTGTGCTGATTGTTGCATGGGAATTAGGCGTTTGTCTGGGAAAACAAGTTGGACTGCTACTTGTTTGAGGGTGGGTGCCCAAACGGTAAATTCACATTGGTTGTTGCCGAGGTAGTTTGCTCCTATCTTCACTTTGAGTTGTTCTCCTTATAAAATAGGTTGGGTGTGCGATCGCCCTTTGGACGCAATCAAAGGCTGTGTTGTTAAGGTGCAGCGCCTGTGTAGAGGGTAATATTACTTTAAATAACAAACAACTAACTTTAGATAGAGCAACGGCTAGAATTGTCGCTGGGGCAAAAGTAGCGGTTGATTATCTCTAAATTAGACCATGAATCTGCAAAGAATGCCGATCGCCAAATTACTGACCTGTAACGGTAACAATTCTTAGTTGATAGACTGTATATAGCCTTTCGAGCGAAACATGAGGTATGACTGGGCATAGGCCTCCGTGGGCATAGGCCTCCGTGGGCTATGGGCATTAGGGCTATCCTCACCACGCTTGAGAACCGCTATAAAGTCTACCCAAAGGTAGATAACAAGTCACCGCGAGCGTGTATTTTATGGTTATTGCTTTTGGACGGGAAATCTGCTGCAATCTCGACTCGGCGGAGTCTCGCGAGTGGTTAGTCACCAACGGGATCGGCGGTTACGCTAGCGGGACGATCGCAAATCTCCTCACCCGCCGCTATCACGGGCTGCTGGTAGCCGCCCTAAAACCCCCGCTAGGACGGACTTTGATGCTCGCTAAGCTGGACGAGACGGCCGTGTATGCCGATCGCGCCTATCCACTTTATACGAACCGCTGGGCCGACAGTACGATCGAGCCCCACGGCTACAACTGCATCGAAAGCTTCCACCTCGAAGGGACGACGGCAGTTTGGAGGTTTGCTCTCGCCGACGCGATTCTGGAAAAACGGATTTGGATGCAGCAAGGTGCTAACACAACATATATTCAATATTGCTTGCACCGCGCCTCACAACCGATCGCGATCGCAGTCAAAGCCCTAGTCAACTACCGCGACTACCACCACACCACTCGCGCCGACGACTGGCAAGTGAGGCTAGAAACCTTGACAGGGGGGGTTTGCGTGACTGCTTTTGACGGAGCAGCGCCGCTTTACCTGCTCACAGATGCTGAACCAGAGGCGAAATTTAGAGTTTCTACAACTTTATACAATTGGTACTACGGATTTGACTTAGCAGCCGAAAAGCGGCGCGGATTGGACTACTGCGAGGATCACTTGCACGCGGCGACTTTTCACTTGGCGATCGCACCGGGCGAGTCTGTGACATTGATCGCCAGTACCGAGAAAAATCCCGAGATCAACGGCGGTACAGCTTTAGAAACGCGCCGCGCGGGCGATCGAGCGCTGCTGCAAAAATGGTCACAAGTGAGCGAATCTCCCGACTGGATCAATCACTTAGTGCTAGCAGCCGACCAATTTATCGTCAACCGCCCGCTACCGGAGGAACCGGAGGGCAAAACGATCCTCGCCGGATATCCCTGGTTTAGCGACTGGGGACGCGATACGACGATCGCCCTGCCAGGTCTCACAATCTGTACCGGGCGATGGGAAATTGCGCGATCGATTTTGCGGACATTTGCGCGGTATGTCGATCGCGGAATGCTGCCGAACCGCTTCCCGGATGCCGGCGGCGCACCGGAATACAACACCGCAGACGCCACGCTGTGGTACTTTGAGGCAATTCGCGCTTACTACGATTGCACCGGGGACGACGAACTTTTGACCGAACTCTGGCCGACACTATGTGAGATAATTAATTGGCACGTACAGGGAACTCGGTATAACATCCGCGTCGATCCTGACGATGGCTTAGTCTACGCGGGCGAAACCGGCGTACAACTGACTTGGATGGATGCGAAAATCGGCGATTGGGTGGTGACTCCTCGAATCGGTAAGCCGATCGAACTCAGCGCGCTGTGGTACAATGCCGTGCAGGCTATGGCAAGTTTTGCTCGAAGATTGGGCAAGTCTCATCATGAATTCGATCGGTTGGGCGATCGCACCGCCACCGGATTCGATCGCTTCTGGAACGACTCAATCGGTTACTGCTACGACGTTCTCGACGGCCCCGACGGACACGATAGCTCCCTGCGGCCCAACCAAATATTCGCCGTTTCGCTGCCCCTAGACTCAATTCCTCCTCGCTCCGCCAACTCCTTGTCAGCGGGGACGCGCCAGGAAACCCGCTATACACCGTTACTCACGCCCATCCAGCGGCGTGCCGTCGTGGACGCCTGCGCCCACGGGCTTCTGACTTCTCACGGCCTGCGCAGCCTCTCGCCGCAGCACCCGCAGTACCGTGGCACGTATCAAGGCGACCAATTGCAGCGCGACAGCGCCTATCACCAAGGCACAGTTTGGGGTTGGCTGATCGGTGCGTTCGTCTTGGCGCACCTGCACGTATACAAAAACCCAGCACAAGCTCGCGAATTCCTGGAACCCATGTCACATCATATAACGGCCGGCGGAGTTGGCAGTCTGGGCGAAATTTTTGAGGGCGACGCGCCCCACTCGCCCCGGGGCTGCACGGCTCAAGCTTGGACTGTGGCTGAGGTGCTGCGGGCTTGGTTGGCAATTAATACTGTGGGTGTTTAAATGGGGAATGTTCTGTTGGGTGGAATAAGAGGTTTATGGCATTATTATTAGCGGGCGATATTGGCGGAACTAAGACGATTTTGCGCTTGGTAGAAAGGACTGCTGATGGTGAAATGAACGCTCTTTATGAGTGTCGCTATCCGAGCGCGGAGTTTCCCGATTTGGTGCCGATTGTGCAGCAGTTTTTGGCGGAAGCTGCGATTAAGTTGAATTTGGCGCCGGCACCGGAAAAAGCTTGTTTTGCGATCGCCGGGCCGGTCGTCAACAACACCGCCAAACTGACTAATTTGCCTTGGGTGCTGGAAGCTCATCGTCTGGAACAAGAATTAGGCATATCCCGCGTCAGTTTGATTAACGATTTTGTCGCGGTTGGCTACGGCGTGTGTGGTTTGGAGGCTAAAGATTTGCACACTTTGCAAGTAGGAAAACCACGCCAACACGATCCAATTGCTGTTATTGGTGCGGGTACTGGTTTGGGCAATTGTTTTGCAATTCCTGAAGCAAATGGTATCAGGGTTTTTTCTTCGGAAGGGGGACACGCTGACTTTGCTCCTCGCTCGCAGTTGGAGTTTGAATTGCTGAAATATTTGTTAGCAAAACATGACATTCAAAGAATATCGATCGAGCGTGTAGTTTCGGGACAGGGGATTGTTTCAATTTACCAGTTTTTGCGCGATCGCAAGTTTGCTCCTGAATCAGCGGAGGTGGGGGAAGCGATCGCTCAATGGGAGTCAGAAATCGGTAAAAGCGAGAAGACAGTCGATCCGGGGGCGACAATTGCGCAGGCTGCACTCCAAAAGTGCGATCGGCTTTCGGAACAAACAATGCAAATGTTCGTAGAAGCTTACGGTGCGGTGGCGGGAAATATGGCTGTGTCACTTCTACCTTACGGCGGTTTGTACGTAGCCGGCGGCATCGCTGCTAAGATTTTGCCGCTGATTCTAGAAGGGGGTTTTATGCGAGCTTTTACCCACAAAGGCCGGATGGATTCGCTGTTAGAAATGATGCCGGTGCGGGTGGTTTTGAATGACAATGTAGGGTTAATTGGAGCGGCGGTTTGTGCGGCCAGTCTTTAGTTAATAATTGTAGGGGGCGTCAGCTTGACTTTGCTATATTTTTGATATGGCGGCTGACGCGCCCGAATTAGCTATAATTATCTCACCTTCAAAATCTTCTCGGCCGCACTTTCAGATATCGGCATCACCGACAACCGATTGCCTTTTCTCACAACCAAAATTTCATCAGCAGTAAACTTTGCTTTCAGTTCATCCAAAGATATTAACTTAGCAAACTCCTCAACAAACTCAACTCTCACAGTTTGCCAGCGAGGCGCGTCAACCTGCGACTTAGCATCATAATATTCGCTATTCACATCAAACTGAGTCGGGTCAGCAATCCCAGTTTCAACCACGCGCGCCAACCCGACAATTCCCGGAATTTTAGTATTAGAATGGTAAAAAAATACTAAGTCTCCCGAACTCATTTGTCGCATAAAATTGCGGGCTTGATAGTTGCGAACGCCGTCCCAAATCGAAGTTTTGTCGCCCTGCAAGTTGGCAATACTGTAAACATCCGGTTCCGACTTCATCAGCCAATAATTCATAGAATATCTTTCCGCTTCTGCAACCACAGAGTCAACATCAAATACACGAAAATATGCACACACAAAATCCCCCAGTTTAAACCCAAATTCTCCCAGGTTGGATCGTAAACAGGAGTAGGTACAAACGGCTGAGGAAGTGTGCTTCCGTCCGGCAATGTAGTAGGCGCGGGAACCATCGCATTTACATTAACTAAAGAGCCGTAAGCGCCCACAGACCAGCGGCTTAACATCAGCCAAGAAAACTTGCTCGCCACACCTTCCATCTTAAACAAAACTCCAGAGAAGATGATTTGAGGCAGCAATATTAGAGGTAAAGCGCTGTTAGCTTGAGAGCCATTTTTGACGATCGCAGAAACCAGCAATCCGAGACTGATGCAGCTCATTAAAGTCAGAAATGTGGTAATAGCTGCTCCTACAGGCCAGGAAATTAAACTCGGTTCCGGGGATTTGAAAGCAATCAGAATAACTCCTACCATTAACAGAGTTTGCAATACGGCCAAGCCGGAAAGAATGAAAACTTTTGAACCCAAATAAGCAAATAATCCTAAATTTACCAAACGTTCGCGCAAATAAATAGCAGATTCCTTGACAATTTCTTGTAGAGAAGTTGCCAGACCAACCCAAATAGCCGCGCAGGTAAATACAAACAAAACTCGCATCGCTAAAGGCGCTAAAGTTGCCTCCGGCGCGCCAATTAACGGGTCTTTATCCCTGACGGCGAGGCGCAGTAAACTAATCCCGATCGGAGCCGTTAACAGAGCTAAACTCAGGTTAACTAAGTCGCGGGAAATAAGCTGAAAATAGCGCTGGGCGAGCAGAACAAGTTGTTTAACAAAGGATGTAGATTTTGGACTAGAAGGCGCAGCGGGCATTTTTCCATTAGCGTTCCCGGTGCTGAAGTGGTTGACAATATATTGCTGATAGTAGGGAGATTTGCTGAACTTTTCTGCCCAGCTTTGAACGTTGGTTTCTCCTGTTTCTAATTCGTTGTAAATGTCGGCAAAATCGTCAGTTTTGACATCGAAAAAATCCAGGGCTTCCGCAGGCGGGCCGAAGTAACAAAGCCGTCCGCCACGGCCCATAAACACAATCCGATCGCACATCGTGATATTTGCCGTCGCGTGAGTCACCAGAATCACCGTCCGGCCTTGACTTGCCAACTTTCGCAACAGTTGCATCATCTTCTTATCCAAACCCGGATCTAGCCCTGAAGTCGGTTCGTCTAAAAAGAAAAGTTTCGGATCTGCTAACAGTTCAACTCCGATGCTAACCCGTTTGCGCTGTCCGCCGCTAAGTTCTTTGACAAAAGCAGTGCGGCGGTGAGTCATTTCAATATCTTCTAAAGTTTTTGTGACTACCTGCTTAACATCTGTATCGGGAGGTAAGCGCAATTTAGCAGCATAACTCAACACTTCTTCGACAGTCAAATCTGCGTGAATAATATCATCTTGAGGCACGTAACCAATTTGATTGCGGTAAATATTAAAGTTTTGGCGCAGGTTGTCGCCGTTGAGAAACACAGCGCCGTTAGTAGTTTTCTCGATGCCTAAAAGCGTCCGCATTAAAGTAGATTTTCCCGCACCGCTACCGCCGACTAAAGCTACAAACTGCCCCGGTTCGATCGCCAAAGTGATACTATTCAAACGCTTCGGAATCACCAGACTGTCAGCATCTAGGCGAATTTGATTGCCTCGGTCTTGCACCTCTAACGTATGATTGCGGTAAGTTAGAGTAAACGGGCCGATCCGAATCGCATCTCCCTCGGACAACTGTACAGAATTTGTGATGCGCCGACCGTTGACAAAAACCCCGTTAACGCTGTGGTCTTGCAAAATATAATTGCCGCGACTGTCAGCGTCAATTGTCGCGTGGCGCCTCGAAACCAGCGGCGCATCTAATTGCAGCGAAGCGTTGGGATCGCGGCCCAACAAAACGGATCGATTGCTGAGAGGAATTGACTGTTTGCTGGGGGGGGAAAATTGACTCGCCAGCGGATTAAAATAAGTCACCAAAACTTGATTTTTGGGATCGAGACCGATTTTAATTTCTGTACCGTTTTTCAGACAATAACCGTCGTTGGGAGTGATGCGAGTGCGATCGACAAATAAGCCATTAGTGCTCGGCTGCTGGCCGTCACCGTCGTAAATCCAGTAATTTTGACCAATTTGGCGCAACACAGCGTGAACCCCGGAAACTGCCCGCCAAGGCTCGGGAACAACCAAATCAGCACGAGTGCGATCGCGCCCCAGTACGTGCTGCGCCTGTTTTAACTCTAACTGTATGCTTTGATCTTGACTCGTTAATACTAAATAAGGGCGATCGCTGACAGCAGTCGGTTGTCCTATATTACCTATCATATTTAAATCACATTTTTTGCACTCACTTTTGTCAGCATATCAAAAGTAGCGCAACAATTAACTTATTTGTTTTAAAAATTTTGAAAATTTTCTAAATATCTGGTGCGCATTGCAAACCTTACGCTTGTATTACTAATTACTAATTACTAATTACTAATTACCGAATTTCCAATAACTTAGCCACTGCATTGACCACAATTTGGGCAGAACCGGCGAAGAAAGGTCGATCGATAGTTGCGAGTGTATCCGTAGACTGGTGGTAGTGGGGCGATCGCAAATTTGCAGTATCCGTCACCAACACAGCACCAATTCCTTTATACCAGAAAGGCGCGTGATCGCTGCGCAAAACATCGGGAGTCAGCAACCCTTTCAGGGGAACCGGTAGCGCCACCACTGCTGGTAAATCGGCGTTTCCCGACTCCGCAAAAGTTCTCAACAGCAGCGGATGTTCCGCATCCCCAATCACAGCGATAAATTCGCCCTTGTCGGGAGATGTTACCCCCGACGCTTCTAGAAAAGGTGGCGCTGTCAATCCTTCAGGATATTGCTGGCATCCCGGCGTGTGGCAAGAATAACCTACCATATCTAGGACGATCGCACCCTGCAAATTTTTTAACCGCGCTGGACTACCAGCGAATGCTAAACTGCCTAAAAGTCCGATTTCTTCCCGGTCGAAAAATGCCACTTGCAACGTCCGAGCAGTGGGACGAGAACCCAGCAATCTTGCTACTTCTAAAACTGCTGCAACTCCCGTCGCATTGTCGTCAGCCCCGGGCGATTTTGGTACGGTATCGTAGTGTGCTGCGACTAAAATTGCACCAGCCTTTGAGTCAGTACCTTTTCTCTGGGCGAAAACGTTAATTCCGCGATCGAACTCCTGCAATTCTGGGGAAAATCCGAAACTTTTTAGTTGTTGGGAAATGTAGTCTCTCGTCAAAGAGCGGGATCGTTCTCCCTCGCGTTCTCCTGCTAGAGTCTCCACGTGTTTCCATAACCGGGACGGGTCAATTTGGGCCAGATTTACTGCATCTTTTTCAGCAGTCAGCGGCGAGGGTGACTGGTTTTGGGAAATGTGGATATTGCGATCGATCGAAACGGACGGTACCGCCGAAAACCGCTGCCACGAGTCTGAGCCCCAACCCGCAGCCGCCACCGCAACCAGAATAAATAGCGCTATCCAAATCAATTGTTTCATCAGTAAGTCTATGCGATCTTTTATACTGTGATATTTGAGATTCTACATTGACACCAGAGTCAAAAATAAATCGTTTCAAAAAATGAAACTCAAAGCTCTTAACATTAGGTTTGTCATCGGACGCTGAGCTCAGAAACCCGGTTTCTTTTTATATTTATTGTTCCTGTTCGCAAAACTCGTAGAAACCGGGTTTCTAGCCACCGATGCGAACATTAGCGCCGTTAGTACCCATTTTTGATTTATTTACCTAAAAAATCCGGGGAAACATTTAAAGGTCGCCGCCGAATGTGTCTTGCTTATTTGGCTATTCAACGGCGACCTCCAACCCTACTAATTTACCCTTTCCTATTCAATCACAATTCAAAACTAATTCTTTTCCCATTCAATCTCCTTGTTTTCCAATATTAACCCGCTGCTGCTGGGAACAGCGTAAGGAATAGTTGTTGCCGCAAAATCAACAATTTGAGTTGGTTGTTGAAACCACTCTGAATAACTGGGATTGAGTTCGTCGTACAGTGCTTTTAAAGCTTGGATTTCTGCTTCTAGCTGCACTGCTGCTTGATTGATTCTGCGAGCTTGTGCTTGCAAGCGTTTTTCCCCGGTTTGAACGTGGTTTTCTACTTGTTGCCAGTGCTGTCCCGCCAGCAATTTGTCTAATTCACCTTGTTTGTAATCGAGTAGCACCTGTTTTTGTTGCAGTTCTTTGTCAATAACTTGAGTTTCTCGATCGATCTCCTGGATTTGCTGCAACCACTGTTCCCCAAAAGCAGCATTTTGCTGGTGGAACTCGGCCATGGCCTCAGGAGTATTATTCTTGGGAAAAGTGACTGTCACTCGGCACTCTGAGCGCTGTACGCAAAGTTTTGCCCGCGCCTCTTGCAGGGTGGCAACTTCTGCTTGCAGCGCGGGGACTTCTGTTTGGAGTTCTCGGATCGTCTGACTCATTGGTTCAATTCGTGGATCTCTGCATCGATTTTAAGCTAATTGTTTATTTTTATAACAAATTTTCGCCACCTCTGGGCGGCAATTCTCTAATTTTAGCGCGATCCCAGCCCCACTCTAGGCATAATGGCGGATAATTTGTGGCACAATGGCCAATGACACATTTGAAATTAAGATTAGAATTATAATTAGTTATGAGGAAAAATTCTTATTACTTAAAAAGTTTGATTTACTAAGCACGCATAAATGAAGGTTATATCTGTTCTTCTGTCTACTTAGATTCTGCTCATTCTTTATTTTTTTATACGGTTGAAAACAGATCATTTAAAATTAGGAACTCAAGCAAATGAAAATTACTGGTAAATCAATCTTGGGATTTTTAACTGCTGCTATATTTGGTATGCAATGTGGTCTTAATGTGAAAAAAATGCCGATAAGTGTAGGGGAGGGAGACTCGAATCGCGGTGTAGAATCATTGTTGGTAGCGCCTGCGAAAATTGACTCTTTGCGATCGCTATCTCGCACTACTTCTGCAAGAACAGACTTATTGGCGAATAAAATATCTCACATAGAACCAGTGAATACACCCACGTCATATTTTATAACTTCTGATAGAAATTCCGAAAAGGAGCATATTTTTAGTTTAACAAATATTGGATATTATTTGGTTTCTATTTCTATATTAATCTTTTTATTAGTCAGAAGGAATAAGATAACAAGCATCTTATCTAAGGCGAGCCGGTTAATTCAAGCGAATTCTGAAACAGCGCAGGATAAGCTACCACAAGTAGAAAAAATATTCCCACCAAAAAAAGAACAGGATATCCGGGATACTATTGCCAAAATGACCCAAGATTTGCAGCAAACTGCCGAATGTGCCCTCGATATTTGCGAGGAAATGAGCGTCTCGATAATTGCCACCACCCCGGGCGGTCATATCCTGTCCTTAAACCAAGCTACCTGTCAACTTTTAGGATACTCTAAAAAAGACTTATTAGGCAAATCAATAGTCGGACTTTTTAAGAAAAATGAAATCACACAAACAGGGTTAAATTTAGAAAATTTAATAGTCGAGGGTTCTGTCCGCAACGTCGAAAAAGTCTACCTTTCCAAACAGGGTAAAAAAATAATTGTACTGCTTTCTATTTCAACTATTCGCGATGGCAAAGGCGAGGTAAGCGGCAAGTTGTATGTAGCACAAGATATTACCGAGAGCAAGCGGGCTGAAAGAGATTTGCGGCGCAGTGAAAAAAAGTTTCGGCAATTGGTAGAAACTGTTAATGCTGCCGCACTGATTTATCAGCGCAGACAGTTGCGCTATGTCAATTCTCAGACAGAAACTCTGACTGGATATACTCGCGAAGAATTGCTAGCATTGGATTTATACGATTTAATTCATCCAGATTTTCGAGAAACAGTTAAAAAATGGGGTAAATCCAACCAGACGCGAGAAAGTAGCGCTTCAAAATATGAATTGATAATTCTCACTAAAACTGGAGAAACACGCTGGGTTGAAGCCACTGTAGATATTATCAAATTTGAGAGAAAAGCGTCAATATTGGTCACTGTTTTTGACATCAGCGATCGCAAATTGGCAGAGTTAGAACTAGAAACATCCCTTTCCTTGCTGCAAGCAACCATTGAATCTACTGCTGACGGCATTCTGGCGGTTGACGGACAAGGAAAAGTTGTCAGCTTTAACCGCAAGTTTGCCCAAATGTGGCAGTTGCCGGATTTCCTGCTCGATTCAAGAGATAGCAACCAAATTTTGGGCTTCGGAATCAACCAGTTAAAACACCCGGAAGTCTTCCTCAGCCGCGCTAAAGAATTGTCCGATCGCCCTGATGCAGAAAGTTTTGATATCATCGAGTTTAAAGATGGCAAAATCTTCGAGCGCTACTCGCTTCCGCAACTCACGGGAGGCAAAATTACAGGTCGAGTATTCAGCTTTCGCAATGTAACGGAACGCCTGCAATCCGAAGAAAAACTCCGTAAAAGCGAAGAGCGCTTTCACCTGCTGACGCGGGCGACAAATGATGCAGTTTGGGATTTTAATCTGTCAAAGAATGAGTATTGGTTGAGCGAAGAGTTTGAAAAAGTATTTGGATACGAACTCAACGAAACTCAGACGATAGAATTAGAATCATGGTGGTTGAATGTTCATCCTGAAGAACGAGAAAGAGTGAAGTCAAGCTTCAATGAAACAATGAACTCAGATGCTCAATGTTGGTCGGAGGAATACAGCTTTCGCCGCGCTGACGGGGGATATGTTTTTGTGCTCGATCGCGGTTACATCATCCGCAATGCCAGCGGCAAAGCAGTGCGGGCAATTGGCACGATGATGGACATTACTCAGCGCAAGCAAGCTGAAGAAATTATTCGCTATCAAGCTGTTTACGACCAACTAACGGGTTTGCCGAACCGGATACTTTTTAACGATCGCCTGCAAGCGTCATTAATCAAAGCTAAAAAACACAAAAAAATGCTAGCTGTGATGTTTTTAGACTTGGACAGGTTCAAAAAGATCAATGATACACTAGGTCACGCTACGGGCGATCGCCTGTTAGAAGGTTTTGCCGGACGCATCAGCGACTGTTTGCGATCGACTGATACGGTAGCCCGCTGGGGAGGCGACGAATTTACCGTGCTGCTTCCCGACATCAATTGCTTGGAAGATGCAGTGAAAACAGCTCAAAGAATTCTCGACAATTTAAAACCAGCATTTAAACTAGAAGAACAGTCGTTGCACATCAGCAGCAGCATCGGCATTGCCCTTTATCCCAACGACGGCGAAGATTCCGAAACTTTAGTCAAAAATGCCGATGCCGCCTTGTACCGCGCTAAAGAAAGGGGCAGAAATAACTATCAGTTATATACTTCAGCAATGAATCCCCAAGGCAGCCAGTTGCTGACTCTCGAAAACAGGCTGCACGAGGCTCTAGAACAGGGAGAATTTGAGATTTTCTACCAGCCAAAAGTCAACATCACTACTTGGAAAATTCAGGGGATGGAAGCCCTGCTGCGCTGGCAACATCCAGAATTAGGTTTAGTTTCTCCCGCTACATTTATTCCGATCGCCGAAGAGAACGGATTAATTGTCCCTATTGGCGAATGGGTGCTGGAAACGGCCTGCACTCAAAATAAAGCTTGGCAGGATGCTTTGCAACCAGATTTGCGGGTAGCGGTCAATTTTTCGGCGCGACAGTTCCAGCAATTTAATTTAGTACAAATGGTGGCGAACTGCTTGGAAAAAACTGGTTTAGAAGCCAAGTATTTAGAGTTAGAAATTACCGAGACTACAGCAATGCAAGATGCGGACTATACCACAAAAGTTTTGAAGGAGTTGCAGAGTATGGGAGTGCAGATTGCGCTGGACGATTTCGGCACGGGTTATTGTTCTCTAAATTATCTCAAAAAGTTTCCCTTGAATATCTTAAAAATAGACAGGTCGTTTGTGAGCGGGCTGACGACAGATCCGTGCGAACGGGCGATCGCTAATGCTGTAGCAACGCTGGGCCGAGATTTGAATTTGAGCGTGGTGGCGGAAGGGGTAGAAACTAAAGAGCAGTTGGAGTGTTTGCGATCGCTCCACTGTCATGAAATTCAGGGGCACTATTTCAGCGCTGCGCTTTCGGCTGGTGATGCGAGCAAATTATTGGTAAATTCTCTGTTGAGGAAAGTGAAAATTGCTTGACAGTTGTCAGTTGACAGTTGTCAGTTGTCAGTTGGGAATTCGATCGGGTGCTGATGGTGGTTTAGGTACGTAGTTGCGCTTGGGCGCTCTTTACG
>JAYUGZ010000942.1:0-1032 GCA_043767465.1 Cyanobacteriota bacterium | reverse complement strand
TCTGCCTCGCTGCTACGAAGCAGAAATTGGGAGGCAGAGCCTCCGGATCTGCGTTACCAGGCAGAGCCTGGGAACAAGTGGTGATGTTTACATCGTGTACAATCTAATTTTGTAGGGACACAACATTGTTGTGTCCTGATATACAGCACTTCCGGCTATTATGAATATCCGATCGATACCTGGTTCCCAGGCTCTGCCTGGGAACCCATATCTAGAGGCTCTGCCTCGCTGCTACGAAGCAGAAATTGGGAGGCAGAGCCTCCGGATCTGCGTTACCAGGCAGAGCCTGGGAACAAGTGGAATACATCGTGTACAATCATAATTTCGTAGGGACACAACATTGTTGTGTCCTGATATATATAAAAATTACGGAGTTCAGATTCTTGGTAACTATTAAATGTCGGGGCACTACCTTCTCAAATATCCAAGCCGTAATCTTTGACAAAGACGGCACTCTAGAGGATTCTCAAGAGTTTTTGAGACTTTTGGGGATGAAACGATCGCGCCTCGCAGACGCTCAAATTCCCGGCGTTGGAGAGCCTTTACAAATGGCTTTCGGTATCGAAGGTAGCAGCCTCGATCCCACGGGATTGCTAGCAGTCGGCAGTCGCCGGGAAAACGAAATTGTGGCTGCGGGATACATCGCCGAAACTGGCAGAGGATGGTTGGAATCTTTAACTATCGCGCGCCGCGCTTTTGACGAAGCTGACGAAATGTTTAAAAATAGTGCGACTTCTCCTTTATTTGTCGGCAGTTTGGAAGTATTGAAATCTCTTTCGGAAGCGGGTTTAAAACTGGGAATTCTTTCGGCTGCTACAACAGAAGCGGTGCAGAAATTTGTGAAACACCACGCATTAGCCGACTACATTCAGTTAGAAATGGGAGTCGATTCAACGCTTCACAAACCCGATCCGAAATTGTTTTTGCAAGCGTGCGACAAACTGGGAGTAAATCCCGCAGCAACTTTGATGGTGGGAGATTCAGCGGGCGATATTCAGATGGGGAAAAATGCGGGCGCGGCTGGCTGTATCG
>JAYUGZ010000941.1:0-1036 GCA_043767465.1 Cyanobacteriota bacterium | reverse complement strand
GCCGATTCCCACACCGCCTGTCAGCATTTCCATCCACAATCACCAGCCAAGCAATCCCCAAACTAATCCGCAAACCTGTAAAAATGTAAGGCAAACTTGCAGGCAAAATTATTTTTGTAATCCGCCTCCATTGCGACATTTCCAACACTCGCGCCACATCCAGATAATCTTTGGAAACGCTAGAAACTCCCAGGGCTGTGTTGATAATTGTCGGCCACAAAGACGTAATGAATATAACAAAGATTGCCGACGGATCTGCTAAATTAAAAATTGATAGAGCTATGGGCAGCCAAGCTAGCGGCGACACCGGTTTGAAGATTTGAATCAACGGATTCAGCGCCATCATTGCTGGTTTCGACATCCCAATCAGAAATCCTACGGGAATCGCCACAACTGCGCCCAGCAAAAATCCTAGCAGCACCCGCCGTAAACTCGCCAGCAACAGCCAGCCAATGCCTAAATCTCCCGGCCCGCGCTGATAAAATGGATGCAATATGTAATCTAAGTTAGCGATTAACGCTTGATACGGAGTGGGAATTAAATCGCTTTTGAAGCTGGCAATAATCCACCACAGGCCAAGAATTCCCAAAAAACCAGCCGCTGGCAACAATACACTATCTCTGATAACAGCGGGTTTTGCCCGCTTCCACGCTGCAACTCCGGCAACTGTGATCGCAGATAAATTAAGTTGAATTGACATTTAATTCTCCTTCAGAGTCAGGGGCGGTACAAGAATCTTGAACAATACCAACCAGAGACACTGATGAAGCCAAACTATCTATTAAAGACAAGTTGACTCTTCAGTCTCTTCTCAATGCCTGCGAAGTTAGCTGACGGGCTAGGACTGAGAGATGTCCTTCTCTAAAGATTTCAAAATCAAAAATTACACTCAAATTTTGGAATTTTTAACTTTGGTCTTTAATTCTCTAGAAATTCGCCCCGAAAATTGGTTCCTCCGCTCCAGCGACACGCTCGTCTTGGCAACTTGTGCGATCGCGCAACACTGGATTAGGCTTGACTTTACGGCCAATTCAAC
>JAYUGZ010000940.1:0-2891 GCA_043767465.1 Cyanobacteriota bacterium | reverse complement strand
TCCCAAATCGTCGTAGATGCTGCCAATATTGCTCAGAGTGATAGCTTCCTGCGTGCGATCGCCCACGGCCCGAGTCAGGGGAAGAGACTGGCTGTAATAATCTAGCGCTTTCTGTTTTTCTCCGATATCTTTGTAGACAGCGCCGATGTTGTTGAGGGTGCGAGCTTCCCCACTGCGATCGCCTACAGCCCGACTCAGGGGCAGAGATTGGTTGTAATACTCTAGCGCTTTCTGTTTTTCTCCCAATTCTGTGTAGGCTTTGCCGATGTTGTTGAGGGTGGTAGCTTCAAGGGAGCGATCGCCTACTGCGCGACTCAGGGTCAGGGACTGGCTGTAATATTCTAGCGCTTTCTGTTTTTCTCCCAAATCTGAGTAGACTAAGCCGATGTTGTTGAGGGTACGAGCTTCCCCGTCACGATCGCCCACTGTCCGAAACAGGGGAAGGGACTGGCCCAAATACTCTAGCGCTTTCTGTTTTTCTCCCAATGCTGAGTAGACAGTGCCGATGTTGTTGAGGGTGGCTGCTTCCCCACCGCGATCGCCCACTGCGCGACTCAGGGGAAGGGACTGGCCCAAATACTCTAGCGCTTTCTGTTTCTCTCCCAAATCTGAGTAGACTAAGCCGATGTTGTTGAGCATGAGAGCTTCCAGTGAGCGATCGCCTACTTCTCGATACAGCTTTAATGCTTCTTCAAACTTGGCGATCGCACCTTTTAAAGATTCCGCCGTCCCTTGCTGGTACAGTTGAAGCCCTTCTGTCAAAGCTTTTTCAGCCGCAGCAGCAGCGTTTCCCCCGGACTGCTGCGATACCCCTTGACTAATGTCGATCGCACTGGGTGCAGCCACCGCAGCAACTCCTAGCAGGATACTCACACCTACAGCTATCCCCCAACGCCCCCAAACCCAAAGCGTGAGATTCATAAACACCTGCTTCAACAAGACCTTGTTAATCGGTATCATAGTCGATCGCAGCTTGCGAGGTGCGCTTTCCCTTTTGCCACAGCGAAGGTTACAAGTCATAATTGTAATTTTTACGCTATTCTCAACTCAGTATTTTTAAATTAGCGATCGCCCTCAAATCTAGCATCTACTATTTTCTGCTGTTTTATGAAAGCAAACAAAAAACAATTCAACAAATCGACTTGGGTTTTTCCCCTAGGAATGCTCGCTGTTTTCCTCATGTCCTTAAGTCTGCGCTTTTGGGAATTAGAGCGATTTAACACATTAGTATTTGACGAGGTTTATTACGCGAAATTTGCCAACGATTATCTGACAAAAACTCCTTTTTTCAACGCTCACCCGCCTCTGAGTCAGTACATAATTGCGATCGGCATTTGGATAGGTTCTCACCTGCCCTTCGGCAAAACAGCCGTCAACAGTCTGGCTGGCTCCCTGCTTTCCCCGTGGGATTACCGCTGGCTGAATGCTCTCACAGGCTCGTTTATTCCGATAGTTGTCGGAGCCCTAGCTTATCAGCTCATTCAGCGCCGCACCTTTGCTTTTCTGGCTGCTTTATTTATCGCCTGCGACGGTTTGTTTTTAGTTGAATCTCGCTACGCGCTGAACAACATTTATCTGGTTTTGTTTGGAATCTTAGGACAGTTATTTATCCTAAAATCCGTAGAATCTGAAGGCAAAAAGCGGTGGCTTTGGCTGGTGCTAGCCGGGATAGGTTTTGGCGCTTCTGCTGCTATCAAATGGAATGGATTGTGGTTTCTTTTCGGTACTTATCTCATTTTGATCTGCGCTTGGGTGGTACGTCTTATTCAGGGAAACAAAAGAGATGAAGAACAGAGCGGCGAGGTAAATTCGGCTCTAATTCCTGCCGAAAGTCCCGTACAAAAACTGACTCAACTCAATTTTATAGAAGTAGGCTTAAGTCTAGCTGTGATTCCTGTTTTAGTTTACAGCATATCCTGGATTCCTCACCTGCATTTCAATCCAACTCCCAATTTCTGGCAGATGCAAACAGAAATTTTGACTTATCACCAGCGGATTAAAAGCGGGCCAGACGTGCATCCTTATTGTGCCGCGTGGTACACTTGGCCTTTGATGCTTCGCCCCATAGTTTACTTCTACAAAACTGCTACCAACAATCCACAACCAGATCCGGTTTTGCCGCCTTTACCTGAAGGTGCAACTAAGGTAATCTTTGACGTTCACGCGATGGGAAATCCCTTCCTGTGGTGGCTGTCAACATTAGCTTTAGTGCTAGTAATAGGAGTGTTAGCTCACCGGATTTGGGTGTGGCTGCAAACGCGCAGCGAGGCTTCTGTTGACACGATAGAACAGCAGCCGCCGATTTTGTTTCCGCCGACTGCTGAAATGTGGCTGGCATTATATTTAATAGTTAATTGGGCTGCTAATTTGCTGCCTTGGGTGAAGGTGACTCGCTGCGTATTTTTGTACCATTATATGGGCTGTTCCGTGTTTGCAGCCTTAGCCCTTGCTTGGTGGGTTGACAGGTGGCTGCACAGCCCTCAAAGTCGCCTCCGAGGGATGGGGGTAACAATTGTTTTTCTGGTTTTGGGTGCTTTTATTTTCTGGATGCCTCTCTATTTGGGACTGCCTTTGTCGCAAATGGAATGGAAAATTCGGATGTGGCTGCCGTCGTGGGTTTAAGTTAGAAATAATCCCTTTAGGAAAGGCTGAGTTATAACGTTTATGACAAAGGTGAGTTTGTAAAAGCGAGTATTATTTTTGATATAGTGCTCGATAAACTGGTTCGCCACGTTTCAGAGTCGCAATTTCTCTTTCAGTAGCAACAGGTAGGGGATTTTCTGCTAACCATTCGCTATTATTTTGGCGCTTAAAAGTAGAGTTAGATGAAAAGCGATCGCACATTTCCCTTTCTACTTCCTCAATATCAGATTGAATAAACACTTCGCCGC
>JAYUGZ010000939.1:0-7172 GCA_043767465.1 Cyanobacteriota bacterium | reverse complement strand
TCCTTTTGCTTGTTAAAAAACTAAGGTTTCTAATTAAAGTTAACATAACTATATATTAGAAGTTGATAAATTTTCAACATAATTAGCAGAAGTTGATAGAGAATCCCCACCAGTCAGTCGCGATCGCACCAGCGAAGTGTGACTCAGGTGGGCGACTTGAATTAAAATTTGGCTTTAAGGCTGTTTAATCTTATGACTGCAAAAACGACGACCTCGATCGATTCTGTCCTGCGCTATCAGGTTTTGGGCTCCCGTCGCTTCAGCAATTTCTGGTGGGGGACGATTGTCACCATTGGAGGCACTGGTTTCCTGCTGTCGGGCATTTCCAGCTACTTGCACGTGAACTTGCTGCCTTTTTCTGACCCGACTAAGCTCATTTTCATCCCCCAAGGCATCGCGATGGGTTTCTACGGTGTCTGCGGCGTGCTGTTGGCGCTTTACCTTTGGCTGACTATTCTCTGGGATGTCGGCGGCGGATACAATGAGTTCGATCGCTCTACTGGCAATGTTCGGATCTTTCGCTGGGGATTTCCCGGCAAAAACCGCAAAGTTGATTTTACTTGCAAGACATCGGACGTGCAATCTGTGCGGGTGGACATTAAAGAAGGTCTCAATCCCTGCCGCAGCATTTATCTTAAGCTCAAAGACCGCCGTCAGTTTCCCCTGACTAGAGTCGGACAGCCGATTGCTTTGTCTCAGGTGGAAAATCAAGCTGCCGAATTGGCTCGATTTTTGCAAGTTCCCCTCGAAGGACTTTAGAGATTTGCGATTAAAGAATTGGTAATGGCGACTAGGGTGCGCTGCGCGCGCACCCTAGTCGATAAGTCTAGGCTGCGCCTCGCCCTCTACGTTACCTGGTTGAGTGAAAGTGAAAGTCAAAATACAAATGCAAATGCAAATCAAACTTCAGCGGTGGTTGTTCTCACTTTTAATAATTGGTGCGCTGTTTGTCGGGGGATGTGGTAGTTCCCCTGCTGCAAACTCAACTCCGACGAATCCGGCGTCGGGTGAAAATATTTCTTTGTCTGCGTCTCCGTCTCCGGAGGCTGTGGCGGCGAGTTCGCAATTTAACAATTTGGCGCGCTTGCAAGGAAAAGCAACGGTGGTGATGACGGTTAAAGGTGCTCCGATTACGATCGAACTCGACGGCACCAATGCGCCAATTACTGCGGGGAATTTTGTCGATTTGGTTCAGAAAGGAGTCTACGACGGGCTGGTGTTTCACCGAGTCGTGCGGGAACCTCAGCCTTTTGTAGTTCAGGGCGGCGACCCCCAGGGCAAAGACCCTAAATTCCCTGCGTCGCGGCTGGGAACTGGCGGTTTTATTGACCCGAAAACATCTGTCGAACGCAGGATTCCTCTGGAAATTAAAGCTAAAGGTGCCCCAAACCCTACTTACAGCAAAACGCTAGAAGAAGCTGGGGTTAAGGATAAACCGGTGTTGATGCACAGTCGTGGGGCTGTGGCTATGGCTCGATCGCAAAGTCCTGATTCGGCTTCTTCTCAGTTTTACTTTACTTTGACCGATGTGCCGTTTTTGGACGGTAGTTATGCGGTTTTTGGCTACGTGAAGCAAGGCATGGATGTTGTTGATAAGATTCAAGCGGGCGATCGGATTGAGAAGGCTACTGTGACTCAGGGTTTGGAAAATTTTAAGGCTGTTCAGTAGTTAGTAGTTATTAGTCAGCAGTCATTAGTGAATGGACGTTGTTGTTACCGGAATTGGTCTTGTTTCGGCTTTTGGCGCTATGGAAAATACCTGGACAAGACTGTTGGCTGGGGATTCTGGGATTCGGCAACATCAACCTTTTCTAGAACTTCCACCGCTACCTCTGGCTTTGGTTGGTACAAAACCTGCTGATTTAATAACTTTAATTCGGCTGGTTTTGGCAGATGCTTTGCAAGATGCTAATTTGACTTTGCCGATGCCTGATTGCGGAATTGCGATCGGTTCTAGCCGCGGTTTCCAGGGAAATTTGGAACAGTTGGCAAGAGAAGGAAGTTCGGCAGCGGATTCTGTAACGGATGTAACGGATGTAACGGATAGAAGGAAGAGGAAAGAGGGAAGTTCGGCAACGGATTCTGTAACTGATGTAACGGATGGAAGAGGGGAGAAGGAAGAGGAAAGAGAATTCTCAATTCCCGATGCCCGATGCCCGATGCCCGATGCCCGATGCCTGATGCCCGATGCCCAATTCCCAATTCCCGATCGCCAATGCCCGATGCCCGATGCCCAATTCCTAGATTTTTTGCCTCACATGGGGGCGATCGCGGCGGCGAGGGCAATTGGCTCGACGGGGCCTGTGCTGGCGCCGATGGCTGCTTGTGCGACGGGCCTACAGTCGATCGCCCGTGCTGTTGATTTGATCCGCACTGGTCAGTGTCAGCGGGCGATCGCAGGTGCTGTGGAAGCGCCAATTACACCGCTGACTCTGGCTGGGTTTGACCGGATGGGTGCTTTGGCTAACACTGGCTGCTATCCGTTTGACCAACATCGGGAAGGCTTTGTGCTCGGCGAAGGCGGGGCTTTATTTGTATTAGAATCGATTGAGTTGGCACATCGTCGTGGCGCTAAAATTTACGGTGGAATTTCGGGTTTTGGCTTGACAAATGATGCTTGTTATGCTAACGCGCCGGAGCTTGGGGGGGAAAGTGCGATCGCAGCGGTAAATCAATGTTTGAAACGCAGCAATTTAGCGGCGGTGGATATAGATTTTATTCACGCTCACGGTACTGGAACTGATTTAAATGACCGACATGAAGCGCTGTTAATTCAGAAATTGTTTCGCCAAGGAGTTGCGGTTAGTTCGACTAAGGGGGCTACTGGTCACACTTTGGGAGCTTCGGGTGCTTTGGGCGTGGCTTTTTGTTTGATGAGTATTAAAGATCAGATGTTGCCGCCGATCGCTGGAATGAGAAAACCGGGGTTTGATTTAGATTTTGTTGGCTGCGCGCGATCGGCTGTGGTGAGAAATGCGGTTTGTTTGAGTTTTGGCTTTGGCGGGCAGAATGCTGCGATTGTTTTATCTGGCGATCGCTCGTTTTTGGCCAAATAGGTCGATCGGCATTTAAATTGCACGAGCTGTTTACAGATAAAATCTTGTTGACCCCGCATAGCTAGATCGATCGCACATCCAGTTTTAATTTGAGATATACTATCATATTTATGTATTTTAGTCAATTAAGTGATAATTTTGGTGAGATTGGTGCTGCTGTGCTAGTTTTCCCCTGCATCCGGCGGGTAACTCTTCCCTCACAACCGCTGGCGTGCTAGAACATCCAGGCAGATCCAAGCAGTATTGTATTTTATTCCAGCACCGATGCCGATCGGCGAAGATATAAGAAAGAAATTGTTTCAATTAAGCCTCAGGTATTTTCACATGGATCTGGCATCTCATCGATTTATGTCTTATTTTGAACCTCTTCAAGCTGCTCACCTGTGCGAAATAGCTGTCTTGGAGACTTTTCCTGAGGAGACACTGGTTTTTGAAGAAGGAGAAACAGCGGATTTTTTATATCTAGTTTTAGAAGGTGAAGTCGAGTTTAGCAAGCGGGTTGAAAATAATAAATATCAAACTATTGCTGTGGCTAAACCCGACGATTTTTTTGGCGAACTCGGAGTTTTAGACGGAGAGCCGCGCAGTGCTAGAGCTGTCGCAGTTGGCGGCTCGACTTTGGCAAAACTAGACCGCGAAGAACTAATAGCAACTCTCCAGTTGGCTAAAGGCAGTTCCGTACTGGAAATGTTTAGTTTCATTATTAAAAACTTGCGCTCTACTACAGATCAATATGTTAGCCAGTTCGTACACAAACAAAAAATGGTTTTGGTAGGAGAAATGGTGAGCACAATTATTCACGATTTTAAAAGTCCTTTTACTGGCATTAAACTATCCAGCGAAATGCTCAAAGAAATGCACCCGGATGAGGAAACTCAGGAGTGGTGCGAACTGATTCAATTGCAGGTGCAGCGAATGTTGGGGATGGCTGAGGAAGTATTGGAGTTTTCGCGCGGCAACTCGGCATTAAATAAAAAACCAGTTAATCTCACCCAAACATTGCATCAGTTTGAAAGGTTGAACAAAGTTTATTTTGATGCAGCAAAAGTAGATTTGGTGCTGCGCGCAACAGAAGTAATAGTGGAAGCGGACGAAAATAAGATTTTGCGGGTTTTGCAAAATTTAGTTGGGAATGCTGTGGAAGCTTTTGGCGGGCGTGGAGGTATTGTTGAGATTGCTGTCGGACAAAGCGAGGAGTGGGCAGAAATTACGATTTACGATAACGGCCCGGGCATTCCGCAGGCAATTAAGGACAAGTTATTTGAACCGTTTGTGACTTATGGCAAGCGGACTGGTACTGGCTTGGGAACGGCGATTGCTAAGTCGATAGTTGATGCTCATAAAGGGCAAATTAGTTATGAGTCGGAGAACGAAAAAGGGACAACTTTTTACATTCGGTTGCCGAAAAATATGGCTTGAGCAGAGCGAGTTTAAGTAATGTTTATTTGTCACCACCTACTTAAGTCATAATAGTGTGTAGCGAGTTGCAAAATCAAGTAGAATTGAATTGACGAACCGCTAAAAATCTGATGCCAGTTACTATTCAAACCTTACCCGCAGAAGTTATCAATTTAATTGCCGCAGGCGAAGTTATTGACTCGATCGCCGCTGCGGTACGAGAATTAGTTGAAAATTCTCTGGATGCTGGCGCAACTCGCATCGTTGTGTCTGTTTGGCCCGAACAATGGCGGGTGCAAGTTGCTGATAACGGTACGGGAATGGATCGGGAAAATTTGCAGCAGGCGGCTTCGCCTCACAGTACGAGCAAAATTACCACGGAAGCAGACCTGTACAAAATTGCTACTTTGGGATTTCGCGGGGAAGCTTTGCACAGTTTGGCTCAGTTGGGATGTTTGGAAGTTTTGAGCAGATCGAACGATCTGGGATTGGGCGATTTTTGCGAACATCGAGAGTCTGCGGAAACCCCCCCCAGCCCCCCCTTAACAAAGGGGGGAGTTGAGAAGTCATCGTTTAACAAGGGGGAAACTCAAAATGCTCGATCGGGCTGGCGGGTGGTTTATAACAACGCAGGCGTTGCTGTGGAGGTGGAAACAGTGGCGATCGCTCCTGGTACGGTAGTCACTGTTGCTGATTTGTTTGGCAATTGGCCCGTGCGCCGCACGTTTTTGACGCCGGCACAGCAAATGCGATCGATTCAATCAATCATTCAGCAAATAGCTATTTGTCACCCGCACGTAAATTGGCAGTTGCGTCAAGCAAATACGCCTTGTTTTTATGTAACTTCTGCCAGTACAGCGTCACAAATTTTACCTCAATTTGTGCGCGGGGTACGAGCTAGCGATTTGCAGTATTTAAAGTTAGATTTGTCGGGCATTCCGGAAAATAAAAAAACTGCAAATTTTTTGGTAAAATCTCAACTTGTGGGAGTTACAAGCAAGCACAATTATCAATGCCCAATGCCCAATGCCCGATGCCCAATTCCCAATTCCCAGTCTTTGGAGTTGGTAATTGGTTTGCCCGATCGCTGTCACCGCAGGCGGCCGGATTGGGTGAAGGTGGCGGTAAATCGGCGGGTTGTGCGATCGCCCGAAATAGAACAAACTATTCTCAGCGCCTTCGCCCGCACTTGTGGGCGCGATCGCTACCCCCTGTGTTTTGTCCACCTGCAAATCTCCCCCTCCGAAATCGACTGGAACCGCCACCCGGCTAAGGTGGAAATTTATCTGCACGATCCGAGTTTTTGGCAAGCACAAGTTGGCGCGGCAATCGATCGGGCTTTGCACCTGAATGATGAAGTTTTGTCAGATCCTCCAATTCCCGATCGCGTGGGACAGTTGCTGAAGGCATCGGAACAAAAAAGTGCTTACAGTGTGGGGATTGGCGCTCCCAAGAATCAGGGCGGCGGCGATCGAGCAAAAGGCGATCGAATCGGATTGATGGAATTGAGGGCGATCGCACAAGTTCACAATACTTACATTGTAGCGGAACACTCCAGCGGAATGTGGTTAGTCGAACAGCACATCGCCCATGAGCGCATTTTGTACGAGCAATTGTGCGCCGCTTGGCAGCTAAAAGCTCTCGAAAAACCAGTGATTCTCAGTCAATTATCGGCGCTGCAAATTGAAAATTTATCGCGCTTGGGTTTGGAAGTAGAAACTTTTGGCGAACAACTATGGGCGGCGCGCGAAGTCCCTGAATTATTAGCCTCGCGAGATGACTGTGCGGAGGCGCTTTTTGAACTCAGTAAAGTCGCAGATTTGCAAGCAGCTCAAGTTGCTACTGCTTGTCGCAGCGCTATTCGCAACGGTACTCCTTTAAGTCTTTTGCAAATGCAAAATTTGCTGGATCAATGGCAGCAAACTCGCAATCCGCGAACTTGTCCCCACGGGCGCCCCATCTATTTTGCTTTGGAAGAATCGACTCTGGCTCGGATTTTTCGCCGCAGTTGGGTGATTGGTAAAAGTCACGGGATTTAATTGCTGTTTGATTGTTCGTTAGTCCTTATAATTCAGAGGACTAACGTCCTCAGTACGAACCAATCTTAGTTAGGACATGAGATTATGCCCAGCAGCCTAGGGGGAGCTATACCTTTAGGAATAGATAAACTCTGCTTTCCGAACTGATGTAAAGTTTTGAGTAAAAATGCAGAGGGGGAAACTACGAATGCAGGTTGTAGGGTTTCCTTGCCTGTCGTTGCCAAGTGCGATCGGGCAAGATAGAAGTATAGAAATTTAACGGCTGGTGTTCGCCTGCCCTACACAAAATGAACTCACAACAACTAGAACAACAAGTAACAATCCTGCAAGACGAAACAGCAGCAGAGGCAGCCAACCCAACAGTTGAAACTCCTTTATTCGCCTCAGAATTTGCAACAGAGGAAAAAGTTAGAGTGGAAGAATTTAAAATTAGTGCCGACGGTTTAATTGGTAAAGTCAAAGAATTAATCCAGCAAGGAAAACTCCGCCGCCTCGTGATCAAAAACCCGCAAGGGCGGACTTTAGCAGACATTCCGCTGATGGCGGGATTGGTAGGCGGCGTTGCAGGGAGTGTAGTCTTTCCAATTGCTGCTGTACTGGCGACAGTTGGCGCAGTTGTGGCTCATTTGACTGTAGTTATTGAGCGGAAAGAGTAGTTATTATATCAATTCCGCTTGCA
>JAYUGZ010000938.1:0-2900 GCA_043767465.1 Cyanobacteriota bacterium | reverse complement strand
TTCGAGCAAATCAAACCTCGCGCCAATGATTTTGTAGCTAGCTTCTACGAAAACCTATTTGCAGCTCACCCGGAAGTGAAACCGCTGTTTGCCCACACTAACATGGTAGAACAACGGAAACATCTGATAGCTGCTCTGGTCTTAGTGATCCAAAATCTCCGCAAACCAGAGGTTTTAGGGAAAGCTCTCAAAACTTTAGGAGCCAAACACGTTGGATATGGGACAATTCCCCAACATTACCCAGCAGTTGGAGAAGCACTACTGACGACTTTTGAACAGTATCTCCAGCAAGATTGGACTATTGAAGTCAAACAAGCCTGGGTAGATGCCCTAACAGCAATTACCGCTCTGATGTTAAACGGTGCAGAAGAAGATTATGCACCTCTAGAAACTCTGTAAAAAGCATTAGTAAGCGGTAGACAGTCCAGATTACCCTGTATTTATACAGGGTAATTTCAACTTTCAATGCTGGTTTCTTTAACAGCAGATTGGCTCGATTGAGCTACATAGATACCGCATAAAATCACGACAAACGCCACCAAGTCAAGGAAACCCAAGCGTTCAGAGAAAATTACCCAAGCGAAGATTGAGGCAAGGACTGGCTCGAAAAGCAGCGTGACGGCGACGAACCCTGACGACAGCTTGCTGAGGCTGTAAGCCAAAAGTCCTTGACCCAACACTTGGCACAAGATGGCTTGCAAAATTACGAAAAACCACCCCATCCAGGAATGGGGAAACAATGTTTCTTCGGCGAGTGCGAGGACGGGAAACGCAAACATAGTGGTGAAGGCGCAGCGCCACAGCAATAAGGTTGCCGTGGTAAATCGTTCTCGTAGTAGTTCTAGCAGTATCAGATACGCAGCAAAACAAATCCCCGATAGCAAGGCGAGGGCATTACCTTGTACTTGGTCAGTAGCGAACTGCACGTCATCCAATCCAATAGCGATCGCTCCCCCCAGTGCCATGATCATGCCAATAATGAATCTGCTATTATAGCTCCGACCTAATAACAACCACCCCCCCAAACCGACAAACAGTGGGTTCAAACCACAAAATAACGTAACGTTGGCAACGTTGGTTTGAGTCAGCGCCAAAGACCACAGGAGGAAGTAGGTCGCTCCGAAAGTTCCCAATGCTACCAATAGCCCCAATTCTCGTCTCGTAAAAGGCTTCTGTTCTACGGGTTGGTTATCAGATTTTTGGCGGCTCAAAGCTTCAAGTCCGCTCAACAACCCAAAGATGATGGTAGCGATCCAGCCACGATGGAATGCTACGGCATTTGAACCTATTTCTCGTTCGCACAATTTGACGAGGATTGGTGCTAAAGATAGGGGGATTAGGCTGGCAAATAATGAAGCTGTTGCGATCCAAGTTGGTGTTCTGGACAACGGTTGCTGTGCTAATTCCAGTTTGGCTGTCATACTTTTTAACAAATGTGTTGACATCTAATTGTGCTAATTTTTTTTGAGCCAAGTCTTGTTCAGTTGCTTGCCTTTGAAACAAACAGTAATAGACATCTCCCAAAAAGCTTGTCAAGAACAGGCAGGATGCCTGTTCCACAATAATTATGGGAGATGTCTAATGGTGACTACCCGCTCTCTAGCTGATTTTGCCGGATATCGACAGCAGCTTGGCTAGATACGGCTAGGTATAGACCGATGAGAACTAGGACAAAACCTACCCCATTCGAGAAACTTAACTTTTCCCCAAATATTGCCCAAGCCAAAATGCTGCTAAATACTGGCTCTAACAAATGTACTAAGGAAACAACCACTGAGGACAACCGAGCAACGCTATATGTTAAAAGTCCCTGACCTAAAACTTGGCAGACGAGGGCGAGAAAAATGACGAACAGCCACCCATTCACTGAAGAAGGAAAAAGCCGATCGCCAGTGAACACAAGCATGGGCAAGATGGATAAAGTAGCGATCGCACAAACCCACAACTGAATTGTGATGGGGTCAAATTTGGTTCTCAGTTGTTCTATCACCAGCAGGTATGCACCCAAGAAAACCGCAGAGAGGATGGCTGCTATGCCTCCTGTGACTTCACCAGTGGCGATTTGGATCTGCTCGATTTCAATGGCGATCGCTCCCCCAATGGCGACGACCATCCCAATCAGAAATTGGCGGTTAAAGCCTTGACCGAATAACAACCACGCTCCTAAGCTGGTAAATATCGGGGCGAGATTATGTAGGATTGTCGAGATAGCGATGCTGGTTTGAGTCAGCGACCAAGCTACAAAAGATAAGGTGGCAGCAAAAAAAATCCCAGCACCCAGCAATAGCAAAAGCTCCTGACTGGTGTATGAGTGCTGTTGAACAGGTTTGTCACCAGAAAGTCTCTGACGTATCGCCTTGTATCCTTGCCACAGCCCGAAGACGACACTACCTAGCCAAAGGCGATTAAATATTGTAGCATTGGGGCTGAGTTCAGCTTCACTCCATCTAATGAAGATAGAGCCAAAAGATATGGCGACTACACCGACAAGTAATGAGGCGATCGCCATCGTCGTTTTATTGGATTCATTCATCAGGGGTGAAACAAATATCAAACAGACAAATTTATGATAGGCTGTGAAGCAACTGTGCTTCGTGGCGATCGAGAAATTTTCTCTAGCAAATCCAGCAGCTAAATGCTTGTTTTAGTTTTTTTATATTTCTATTTTTGAAATATCATCCCTTTCATTTATTAACACTTATCTAAAACTATGTCAAGCACCATTTTTTACATACTTTACGGCTCTATGGAGCCGGTTGCCAAATGACGACGATCGGCAGTTCTACGTTTCTGTTAGCCATTTTTCCTGCTCCAGGATGGGGTGCATTTTTGCTTAACTTCGGCATTATTGGTGTTGTCGTTATTGTTCTCTACCTACTGTTTGGTATTTTGCGGAGGGT
>JAYUGZ010000937.1:0-1040 GCA_043767465.1 Cyanobacteriota bacterium | reverse complement strand
AACGATCGACAACCGAGACTGTACGCCTAGATTTAGAGGTGAAACATGTCGCCGATTGAGATGTTCCGCCGCCGCACAACCAATCATCGCCGCATTATCGGTACAAAACTCCAGAGGTGGAAATAAAACCTGAATCCCCCGTTTGGTTGCCGCCGTTTGTAAATGCGATCGCAGTCCGCTATTTGCCGCCACACCACCGCCGATGACGATCGTCTCTAGTCCATAGTCTACCGCCGCCGCGATCGCCCTTTTCGTCAGCGACTTAGATACACTCTGTTGAAAACTCGCCGCAATATCCGCCACGGGTAATTCCTTCCCCGACCCCTGCAACTTCTGCACCAACCGCAATACCGCCGTCTTCACCCCACTAAAACTCGAATCATAGGGATGAAAGCCCCCGCCAGGAAGCCCGATATTCCCCTCTGGAAGTGGATAAAGGTTTGGATTGCCCTGAGCTGCCAACCTGTCGATTGCAGGCCCCCCTGGATAGCCCAGATTCAATAATCTTGCCACCTTATCAAATGCCTCTCCCGCCGCATCATCGCGAGTAGCTCCGAGTTCGGTATATACGCCACAATCTTTGACATGAATCAGACTCGTATGTCCGCCAGATACCAGCAAGCATAGAAACGGCGGCTGCAATTCTGGCGAGCTGAGATAAGAAGCGTAGATATGTCCTTCGAGATGATGAACGCCGAGAAAGGGTTTGCCGTGGAGAATTGCCAGAGTTTTGGCGGCTGTCATGCCAATCATTAGGGCACCAACCAGCCCTGGTGCGACAGTCGCCGCACTGCCGTCAATCTCCTCCCAGTCTAGATTAGCGGCTTGGAATGAGTGGGCGATCGCATCGGTAATTGTCACTAAATGTTGCCGTGAAGCTACCTCTGGTACTACGCCACCATATTGGGCATGAATCGGGATTTGAGACGAGATAATACTACTGTGAACTTTACGATTGTTAACAATTGCTACGGCAGTTTCGTCACAACTTGTTTCAATTGACAAAATTGTTGTCATTAGCTGTTAATTTTAAATATGAA
>JAYUGZ010000936.1:0-7175 GCA_043767465.1 Cyanobacteriota bacterium | reverse complement strand
TCTCGGCGAGAACACCCAGGAGAGGGCGAGGAGCTACAGCCTTTTGAATGGGTTTCGCTATCTTTCGCTAATAGCAGTTGTTGAGATGTATTCAACTGATGTTCTGCAATTGAACGGTTTTCTAGTTTTTGAGGAAGAACAAGAGCGCTAACCAATAGCGTACTCAAACAAATCAATTTAAGGGGAGCATCCATTGTGGTTTTTTCTCAGAGCTTTCTACTCCCCGATACAAACTGGCTTGGGCCGCTCCGGAACTAATTGCCGTTAATTTTTAGTTCAATAATTCTCTAATTACTGAGTTCTCCCCACAATAAAAAGAAGGAAACATCCTCAAAGTAATAACTGAGTATATTTCGCTTCTTTTTGGGAAAAATATCCATTTTTGGGGTTTATCTTCCGCCGCCTCGTTCTGGCGGCACCTCTTGATTAGTATCTGATTTAGAGGTCTGAGTGTTGGCGAGAGCGGTGATAATTTCGGGAGCAGAGTTGTGTTGAGAGAAAAAGGTCGATCGAGTTTCAAAGCTTTGAGCCTTAACTGCGGTGCCGCTCAGTAACACGCTTGACATCAGAATAGAAGAGTAGAGGCGCATCATAGAGTTCCGTGTGATATTTTCCACTTCTTGATACGCAGCCTCTACTCTGCTATCAGGCTAAAAAAATTAAATTGCGGCGAAACTATCAATTAGTAGGTCACGGTACCTGCAATTTCTTCATTTTTCGTGGAAAGGGGGTAAAGCCCCTCATATTGCTCGCTTTTTCGCTGGTAAGTTCGAGTTACCTGCTGCTTTGCAAGCAACCGGCAGAATTCAACCCCGGGGAGGCTGTTTAAATGTTCTTCAAACCAGGAAATGAAAACTGCAAATTGTAAATTTTTATTAGTCTTTAGATTAACTTCATAATTTTTTGCTATTGAGACGCAACCCTCTGATTCAAGATAAAACATCAGAGTATTCATGCGCGCCATGGGCTTCATACACCCTACGCAAAAAAAACTGGGTTTTAAAATCTATATCGGGAGTCAATCTAAAATCTCATATCTGAAATTTCAAATTTGTGATCTACTGACTTGCGCATCTATCTGTAAGAATACCGAGTCGAGGGTGGACGAGTTGTCCAAAACAACATCAGCTTGTTGGCACTTTTGAGTTAGTGACATCTGGGCGTTAATTCGGGCCGACGCCCGATCGCAATTCAAGCCATCTCGCTGCATCAGTCGTTGTAACTGCACTTCGGGCGAACAGTACACTACCCAAATTTCGGTACACAAATCAGTCATGTTAGCTTCAAACAGCAGCGGCACTACCAAAACCACAGTCAATGTGTTTTGGGATACATGACTTAATGCAGCAATGCAGCTTTGAGTTTCCTCAACAAATCGGCGGCGCACGTAAGGGTGAATCTGTTGTTCCAACCACTGACGCTCGGCTGGGTTACAAAAAATAATATTTCCCAACTCGGGCCGATTTAAATTGCCGTCGGGCAGCAAAATACCAGTGCCGTATCGTTTTACAATAGAGCCGAGTATTGGCGAATCTGGGTGCACAGCTTCGCGGGCGTAAATATCGGCATCTAAAATCGGAAATCCACAGGTATTTGCCAGATAATTAGATATAGCGGTTTTTCCGGTGGCGATGCCCCCAGTTAAACCGATCGCACGGACAATTATTCGATCGCTCATAATTTTCTGGCGTTTAAACGGAACTGTGTTTCTACACTTACTGTCAGTGTTTGCTATGTTAGTGACACAATCAAAATTCGACTTAAAATTTGAAATTTGCGATCGAGAGCTAGCGTTAGGAATTGTCAGCATTGGGGTGCGATCGACTCTTTTTTACCTAAAATCTCCATTTTAAACTCGAATTAAGGTCTAGATCGAGGCAAACTTATGAATGCTCAACGTGCTGTGCGATCGATTCTGGCAGCAATTCCCCTTGCCGGATTTTTGATATTAGATTTTTTACCCAACCTGGTTTTCCTCAAAGAAAATAGCAGCGGATGGGTGATTGTGGCAATTTATCCCCAATCTCAAATTGCTGCGGCACAATCATCTATTGTTCCAGCCCCAGACGGCACCGGAACCACCGTCACCGCCCCGGCTACAGGGTTGCCCCCTCGCTACGACATTAAAGGCGGCACACCCTCGGGAGACGGAGCAAATCTGTTCCACAGTTTTACCCAATTTGGTCTGAATTCTGGCGAAACTGCCAATTTTATCTCCAACCCAAACATTAAAAATATTCTCGGCCGCGTTGTCGGCGGCGATGCTTCCTTAATTAACGGTCTAATTCAAGTTAGCGGTGGCAATTCTAACTTGTACCTGATGAACCCCGCAGGGATTATTTTCGGCAGTAATGCCCGACTCGACGTGTCGGGGTCTTTTTTGGCTACCACTGCTAGCGGTATCGGTTTTGACAGCGGCTGGTTTAACGGTACTGGGGCGAACAACTACGCGGCACTCGTCGGCACACCTAACACTTTTGCTTTTGGTTCGCAGTCCGGCAGTATTGTCAATGCTGGTGACTTGGCTGTGGGAACCGGGCAGAGTTTGACTTTGGTGGGTGGCACGGTCATCAGTACGGGGCAACTTTCAGCGCCTGGGGGTCAAATTACGGTGGTGGCTGTGCCTGGGGAAAATCTGGTGCGGTTGAGTCAAAATGGGCTGTTGCTGAGTTTAGAAGTTGCTCCGGCTGGGGGAGTGTCGGGTTCGGCAGCTCTGCCCTTTTCTCCCCAAACTTTACCTCGCCTGCTCTCGGGGCCCGGCGTTAGTCACGCTACTGGTATAACTACGAACGCTCAAGGTGAAGTTGTACTGACGGGTGGTCAAACTGTGGCCGCAGGTGCTGGAACTGCGCTGGTATCGGGTGCTGCGGACGTGTCTGCCAGGGGGGGTGCGGGAGGAAGTGTGAACGTGTTGGGCGACAAGGTAGGGCTGTTGGGAGCGAAGATTGATGCTTCCGGGCCAGGCGGGGGCGGCACGGTGCGGATCGGGGGAGATTACCGCGGCGAGGGAACTGTGCCGAATGCGGCGATGACTTATGTGGATGGCAAAAGTTCGATCGCAGCCAACGCCACTCAATCAGGTAACGGCGGCAGAGTTTTTGTCTGGGCTGACAACACGACAGCATTTTTGGGCAGCATCAGCGCGAATGGCGTTTCTGCAACTGGCACCGCAGGTGTTGGCGGATTTGTGGAAGTTTCGGGCAAGCAAAGATTGATTTTTAACGGTACTGTCGATACTTCCGGGACAAACGGTTTGGGGACTTTGCTGTTAGATCCTGAAAATATTTTTATTACAGATTCGGCAGTAGGTGCGGGCGATGCGGCAATTATTGCCAACAATAATATTTTGGCAACCGGAACGCCACCGGGACAGCAAAACAATTCTGAGCCTTCGCTGACGATTTCGGCCAGGGCTTTGGAAAGTATGTCGGGGACGGCAAATGTGGTTCTCGAAGCGCTCAACGATATTAAAATTGCTGATTTGGCGGACAATCAATTGAGCTTTCAAGCAACTACTGGATCGGTAACATTGAGAGCAGATGCCGATCGCAATGGTGTGGGTGTTTTTTCGATGAATGCTAGAGATACAATTAGCACTCGCGGGGGTACGATCGCCATTTCGGGCAGTCAAATTACGGCGGGCAATTTGTCGAGCAACGGCGGAAATATTAGTTTGATTAGTCCGGGAACAACCGTTGCGAATAATATTTCTGCATCTAATCCGAACACCGGTACCAGCGGAAATATTTTGCTCGAAGGCCTGAACGTAACGGCAGCAAAAGTTGATGCCAGCGGCTCTCAAGCGACGGGAAATGTAACTCTGACGGCTCGAAGTGTTCTGGGAGTGAGCTTCGTCGCAGGCGGTTCGGGAAACATTACTTTGACTGGTAATGAAATTAATTTGACAGGTGACAAAAATTCGGTCAGCGGTACTGGCTTTTTGGTACTGCAACCTTGGAGCCCTGGTCAAAATATTGCGATCGGCGGTTCTGGAGATGTTGGCACTAATATTTATTTGAATCTGACGGCAAACGAACTCGGAAGTTTGCAAAATGGGTTTGCTGGAATTACGATCGGCAGCAGCAACGGTAGCGGTGCGATTTTGATTGCTAACGATTTTACATTTTATGACCCGCTAATTATTCAATCGCCGGCGGGTTTGGGAACAATTACTACCAGAAGTTCCCTCAGAGGGCTCGATAATGCCTCAATTACTCTGAAAGCTGACGGCAATATTGGCACTGGAAATATCACTACCAACGGTCAAGAAATTCGCATCAATAGCAAAACTGGCAATGTCACTATCGGTCAGCTACGCACTGGAACAGCCCCCAGGATTAGCACTTCTCTCAATTCTTCCCAAGTGCCGCGCTCGGCGGGGGATGTTAGTGTTACCGCAGACGGCACGGTGAATGCAGGGCCGATCGACACGAAAGGCGATCGCGCGGGCAATGTGACGCTGACTGGCCGCGGCGGAGTTACTGCCGGGGCGATCGAAGCTGGCGGCTCGGAAACAGGGGGAAATATTACTCTGACGGGCAATGAAATTGACTTGATGGGCGGCAAAAATTCGATCGCCAGCAACGGCAATCTGGTGCTGCAACCGGCAACTCCGGCTCAAAATATTACTATTGCCGGTGCTGCTGATACCGGGGCTTTGGACTTGACTGCGGCGAAATTGAACTCGCTACGCAACGGGTTTGCTTCCGTAGCGATCGGGCGTGCTGATGGCAGCGGGCTGATAAGTATTGCTGGGTCAACAACAGCGCCAAATTCAACGCCAAATTCAACGCCAGTGGCGGCGGTGGCCGCGGTGACATTTCAAGATCCCACGACGCTGCGATCGCCCTTTGGCAGCGGTGCGATCGTGGGCACGGGTGCGATCGCCGGCATAGATAACGCCTCGATCGCTCTGATCGGCGGTACTGTGAACGTCGGAGACGTTAGCTCGAATGCGGGGATTAACATCACTAGCAGTCAGGGTAACGTGACTGCTGGTACGGTTTCATCTCGATCGGCAAACGGGGTGGCGGGCGATATCAACATCCGCAGCGCCGGTTCGGTAGCAGCGGGCAACGTCAATGCTTTCGGTGCCATTCGCGGCGGAGATATCTCGATCGCGGCGCCGGGGCGAATCGTGACAGGGGTGATTAATTCGGGTTCGGAGTCGGGAAAGGCCGGCTCGAGCAAGATTACCGGCCAGAAAGATGTTGAAGTTGTTTCGATCAAAGCTCGCGGCAATACGGGCGGCGATGTGGCAATCGATGCTGGGGGAGCGTTTCTGGCTGCGGGAACGGGAACGACCCCCGATCGTGCCAGCGTCAGCATTTCTACAGACGGGCTGGTGCGATCGGGTTCGCTGACGCTGCTGCAAAGCACTTGCCAGTCGGGAAACTGCACGGCGGCAACTGTGGCGACGGGAAGCTCGAAGTCTAACCCTGCTACCCCAACTACTACCGGGCAACTGCTGATCGTGCCGAGTCCAGCACCCACTACCACGGTTGTACTAAAAACTACAGGCAATTCTCCACAAATTGTCACTCAGCCCCCCGCAGCATCTGGGGTAAAAAACAGTAGCGCAAATGTCTCACCAGAACCTGCTGCTGCGCCTGTTGAAGCGCGACCTAGCGAGACTGCGGCCGCGTCTATACTGGTGTTGCCGTCGGTGTTAAAAGACAATCTGGCTGCGCCTGCGGGGACAGAAAACGGCAGCGCGGCGACAACTGCACAGAAGCCTGCAACTGCGGTAAGTGCAGACAGTATCGGGAATGTCAGGGTTCCTGAGATTTCTCGATCGAGTGCGGGGCAAATCAGTCCGATCGACGCAGTGCAGCAAAGGGATAGAGTTCAGGGCCGAGAATTTGAACGTTATTTTGGCGGCAATCTCGGTCAAAAGTCAATCACGCAGCAAAGTATTCGAGATACTCTCAGCAGCGTCAATAGCTTGACAGGAGTTAAACCCGCGATCGTTTATGTGTGGGCAAAAGAGAACCATTTAGAACTTGTGCTGTTATTGCCAGATGGCAAAAATGTTTTTAAAACTGTGTCGGCAAGTCGCGAGACTGTGCTGCAAGTGGCTAAAGAATTTACGAATGCTATCCGAACTCCCAGAAGATTGAATGCTACTGATTACAAGGAACCGGCCGAGGAACTTTACCAGTGGTTAATTGCACCGCTGCAACCGGAATTGGAGGCTAACAAGATTGATACCTTGGTGTTTTCGATGGATGCGGGTTTGCGAACTTTGCCTTTGGCTGCTTTGTTTGACGGCAAACAGTTTTTGGTGGAAAAGTACAGTTTGGGGCTGATTCCTAGTTTGAGTTTGACTGATACTCGCTATGCCGATGTTAAGGGTTCGGAAGTTTTGGCGATGGGTGCGTCGAAATTTCCCGAAAAATACGATCAAAATCCTTTACCTGCGGTGCCACTGGAAATATCAACAATTGTGGGCAAGATTTGGCCTGGTGCGTCTTTTCTCAACGAAGCTTTTACGCTGGCAAATTTGAAGGATAAGCGCAATCAACCGCAATACAAAATTATTCACTTAGCTACTCATGGCGATTTTCAGCCTGGTGGTGCGGAAAATTCTTACATTCAGTTTTGGGATACTAAGTTGCGGTTAAATCAGTTGGAAGAGTTGAAGTTATCTAACCCGCAGGTGGAGTTGTTGGTTTTGAGTGCGTGTACTACGGCGGTGGGTGACGAACAAGCTGAATTGGGATTTGCGGGGTTGGCGGTGCACGCTGGGGTAAAATCGGCTTTGGCGAGTTTGTGGTATGTCAGTGATGCTGGTACTTTGGGGCTGATGACTGAGTTTTACCAGCAGTTGCGCACGGCGCCGATTAAGGCTGAGGCTTTGCGCCAGGCGCAGTTGGCGATGTTGCGGGGGGAAGTGCGGTTGCAGGATGGTTATTTGGTGCGATCGGGCAATAATCAAGCTCTGCCTTTGCCGTCGGAGTTGGCCGCCAGGGGCGATCGCAATTTGTCGCATCCTTATTATTGGGCTGCTTTTACTATGATCGGTTCACCTTGGTAATTGTGAAGGAAGAAGGAAGAAGGAAGTTCGGCAGCGGATTGTGTAGCGGATTTAACGGATGTAACGGATAGAATTCCCGATTACCGATTATTGATTACCGATTACCTATCAGTTCTGCCGTCATTAGGAAGAAGGAAGA
>JAYUGZ010000935.1:0-7180 GCA_043767465.1 Cyanobacteriota bacterium | reverse complement strand
TACAGCATAGGTGTTACCTAAGGAATTGGATGTGGCGAAAGCATCTTTGAGGTTTTTGCCGGTGATCTCGGTACGTTGGTAAAGGTTGGCGGTGAGTTGTTTAATTTCCTGATTCTTTTTGTCGATCGCAGTTTGGTTATCTGCGATCGCCTTAGCATCTCCTTTTGCCTGCAACTCCTGCTGCTTTCCCAGTAGTCCGAGAAGTTCCTCTTTCCTGACCTTCAAAAAAGCTCCTTCTTGCGGTGTCTCGCGCCGAAAATCTAGCTGTGCTGTACCGCCCAGCACCCGTTCCGCTTGTTGCGGATCGCTTACCCCAGGCAACTGAACCAGAATTTGATCGTTGCCTACCGTTTGTACAACTGATTCGGAAACTCCTAAACCATTAACTCGGTTTTCGATAATTCGCCTCACTGCTTCTAGATCCCGTTCTTCAATTTTCGGGATATCTTTGGTAGTTTTTATCTGAATTGTGAGTTGCGACCCTCCTTGCAAGTCTAATCCCAGCCGCGTCGGAATTGTTACTATTACAGTAATAGCGGCGATGATTAAAACAAAAATTAGGGCTAATATTGAACGTTGTTTTTGCATCTTTAATTATTGGTTATTAATTATTGGTTATTGGTAACTTGTTATTGGTTATTGGTTATTGGTTCGTCCCGATCTTTTTTTCGGTTTTCAAATAACAAATAACAAACAACAAGTTACCAATAACCAATAACCATTTATACTCGCAAACCTACCATTTTTTGGACAGCTTCGACTATTTGATTGGGCTGGACAATTGTCAGTCTTTCCAAATTGCCGTTGTAAGGTGTGGGGATATCTTGTGAAGACAGCCGCAAAACAGGGGCGTCGAGTTCGTCAAAATATCGATCGCAGATTGAGGCAATTAGTTCGGCACCGATGCCTCCTGTTTTCATGCACTCCTCTACAATAATTACTTTGTGGGTTTTGCGAATGGATTCGCCGATCGTCTCCATGTCGAGGGGTTTGAGAGAAATTAAGTCGATTACTTCGGGATCAAAACCTTCTTTCATGAGTGCGGGCAAGGCTTGCAGAACGTGGTGCCGCATCCGAGAATATGTCAAGATGGTGACATCTTTGCCCGATCGCACAATTTCCGCTTTGTCTAACGGCACTAAATATTCTGTTTCTGGCAAGTTTTCTTTGAGGTTGTACAGAAGGACGTGCTCGAAAAACAGCACCGGGTTATCATCGCGGATGGCTGATTTTAAGAGTCCTTTGGCGTTGTAGGGAGTCGAACAGGCGACTATTTTCAAACCCGGTACTGCTTGGAAATACGCTTCTAACCGCTGAGAGTGTTCGGCGCCGAGTTGTCGGCCCACGCCGCCTGGCCCGCGAATTACCATGGGCATTTTGAAGTTGCCGCCGGAGGTGTAGCGCAGCATTCCGGCGTTGTTGGAAATTTGGTTGAAGGCGAGGAGCAAAAAGCCCATGTTCATCCCTTCGATGATCGGGCGCAATCCGGTCATTGCTGCGCCGACTGCCATGCCTGTAAAGCTATTTTCGGCGATCGGGGTATCGAGCACTCGGAACTCGCCATATTTCTCGTAGAGGTCTTTGGTGACTTTATAGGAACCACCGTATTGACCTACGTCTTCGCCGAGTACGAATACAGAGGAGTCGCGGGCCATTTCTTCGTCTAACGCCTCGCGGAGGGCGTTGAACAATAGGGTTTCTGCCATAGGAGGTGAAGCAATGATTGCAGGAGGGTCAGATTAGAATCTTAACCTTTTGGGGTGCGGATAAGGATGCGATCGAACATTTGACAGTTAACACTTGAGATTTTGGCGACACAGCATATAATTTGTCTTATGTCAATCAATATTTAAGCCACCCAACCTTAGCTGTAGGGTGTGTCGCGATCGACAATCCTCAAGAAAAAGCGACAATCTAGTAGCGACGCACCCTACGAATACTACAGAACAGGTATTTAAGATGGCAAAAATACCATAGACTTTTTTATATTAGGATTAGTGTGTGGTAGTTCACAAGCTATTCCATTGTTCTAGAGTAATTGACCTATCTATAATCTCCTCAACCTCTCGAATCATCATCCGTAACTGAGGGACAGAATACTCATCATTAGAGGGAATCGTTAAGCGACATTCTTCATAAATCATAAACTGGTGCTTACTTCCAGAAAAAGGGCCATAAAAGCCTAGCTGTTGCAATTTCTGGATGAACTCTCGACGCTTACAAGGTATCCAACGGCTCAAGGCTAGGCTCCTGATTTAAATCAATATTGTCAATGACTGGCAAACGGTGTCGCAATTTCAACCCTAGCAAAATCCAGTCTTCCAAAGTCGAACGTAACTCATTTTGACACTCTTTTAAAGTTGAGCCAAAGGCGATGACTCCCTTGCAAACAGTAATTTTACCGACAAAGCTATTATCTTCAAGTTTGTCATAGCTCGCCTCGTCCATTGCTTTGTCAACGTATTCGCTCAGAATGAATTTTACAGTCATTTAATTTCCTTTTGCTTGGCGAATATTTGGCTATTAGGTATTTCGTGACCTCCGCAGTTACATTTATTATATTTTTTTTATGCTAGAATAGCTCTCCTCGAAAATTTGCCAATTTATTCCTAAAAATTTAGTGTTTAATACCATAAATAGTAAATTTTGTCAAGTTCCTACATTTAAATTTCAGCAAAATGTTTTTGCAATAAATCGTGAATAAATCGATAACGCCGATCGCCCGTTTTTTGCAGCAACAGTCGATCGACCGCAGCATCCAGAAAACGCCTGTAATCCCAAGGAATATGACCGCTAGACCACAGCACGAGGCGCAAAATAAAACTGTGAATCGCCGGAATTGGGGGCAACAAAGCACTAATTACCGCAGCCGCAGCACCCGCAATCAATCCCAAAACCGAGCCGGAGACTAGGGTGACAATTAATCCCAAAATCACCCAAATCAATCCGCCAACTAGCTTAACTCCAAACTGATACTTCCGCTGTTCCTCGGCTGTTTGCAACCAACTAGACGGGATGCGATCGAGGTAAAATTCTTGAATTCCTTGCTGTTCCATTTTTCTCGCCAACCATCCCAACCATTTGCGCATTTGTTCCGGCCGCAGTTCCTTATTTCTGGGATATTGCTTGACTTCTCCGGTCATTTGGTGGCGAATGTAGGCAGTTAACAGATATTTGCGCTGTTCTTCTGCGGAAGTTATGCGCTTCCAAGATTCGATTAAAATATCATCGTAAGCCAGAGCCATCATGCTCAAAAACAAGGGAGTTTTTGCCAATTTCAGTAAATCCGACTCATTCTCAATGCTGTACCACAGTTCGCGGCTTCTAGCTTCTAGCAGATAATTTTGAATTTGAGTTTCTGTCAGAGGTCTCAACAAAACTGCTGCTTGCAATTTAAATCTAGTTTGACAGTTTTTGTAAGCTTCAAAACTGCTGCAAGCTACTAAATGTTTTGGTTGAAGTTCGCTTTGAAGAAACTGATTGATTGCTTGAATGCAGATATCTTGGCGGTGAGTTTCTACTTCGTCTAAACCGTCGAGGAGAGGTAGCAATTTTTGTGCGGCGAGCAATTTTTTGCCCGCAGCAGGAGAGATACTGTATTTGTAATGAAGTTGAGCAATTAACCAATCGGCGATCGCCCCAGATTCTGCTTTCCACGATCCGAGTTCAAACAGCACCGGTATGGGTACATCAGGATCTTGTTCGGCGCGGGAAACTAACACCAGAGCCAATTCTAGCAGCGTCGTGGTTTTGCCGGCACCCGTAGCTCCCAAAATGACTAATTTGCCGTTGGCGCGATCGAACACTTGAGAAATGCTAGCTTTGGGAGGAAGCCTAAAACTCGGGCGGTTTCCGGCTTTCACTTCCACATCCCAACAGCGGGTAATACCCACAGGCTGTCCGTCATGGCTGAGGTTAGCCAACACAGCAGCGTGCAAAGATTGCGCGAGCCCTGCTTGAGCTTCTCGCTTCACCTCCGAAAGCAGTCGATCGCGAGGCGGTTGTAATCCGAGAGAAATGAATCTTGACATTTTAGCTACTCAACTGCACCTCGCGCTGGACGCTTATCTTGCCAGATTTGCGCGCAACTGGCTCACAGCAACAGTACCATCACTACAGGTGTCAAGTATAGATGGACTGAAATGATTGTGACAATCATCCAGGTTAAATTTTAGGAACTAATGCGGAAACCTCAGCCTTGATTAAGTATTTTCACTATATATGGAATGGCGATCGCGCGAATTTTCCCGGGAAAATCCAGATAAATCTGCCCTAACCAAGTATTTTCCCTATAAAAATTCTAGCCTCGCGCCAACTCCAAAACAAAAATTATCAGTATAAATACAGAGGGGTTTTTTATGTCATTTACTTCTACTCAAATCATCATCACAGGCTTAGCAGGGCTAGCAACAGCCGTGGGAGTGGCTGCTGCAACTATACAGTCGGGTGCAATCAAACAATCCAATCCCCCCCTTGCAGAATCGCCAGCAGCCGTCAGAAACGAGATTTCACTCCTGCCGGCGAACAACCCCGAACCTGGGCAACCAGAACCTCTGCAAGCAGAAACCCAGGCTGCGGAATCCCCGAAATCTGAATCTCAACCAGCCAAAAGCGTTGCACTTCAACCACCGCTAATCGCCGGAGTCTCGCAGCCAAAAGTTGGCGCAGTAGTTGTCACACCGCCCAATTCCGGCTGTAAAATCAGTATGGCTATAGTCAGCGATCCGAATCCACCGCTGAATGTGCGATCGCGCCCGCAAGTAACCGACAGCAAAATAGTAGGAAAACTCAAAAATAATACCTTTGTTTCAGTCGCAGAAGAACAAAATGGTTGGCTGCGAATTACCGAACCTCCCGGTTGGATTGCCAAAAACCGCACCGAAAGCAGTTGTCCCAATGTCAAACAGCAGATTAATTTTTTGCCTGGGGGAGATGAGGCGATCGTTAAAGGTCGAATTATCGGAGGCGGCAGTCACTCTTACAGAATTCGAGCTGCTAAAGGTCAAACAATGACTGTTAAGAATCGGAAAGGTGTTTTTCCACTAATTCTGACTCAGAATGGCAAATCTTTGACTGGAGATAATTATACAGGCAATGAAACTGAATGGACGGGAAAAATGCCTGTTACTGGCAATTACACATTTGAACTAGACTCAAATTTCCGAGGATTTGAATATGAATTTTCGGTCAAGTTGCGATAATTTTCCTGACATCTGTAGGGATACGGCACTGCCGTGTCCTGACATCTGTAGGGATACGGCACTGCCGTGTCCCTACGTTTTAATAAATAGTATAATTAAGGAATCGCTCCCAGCGAAATATCGAGAATCGCAAATTTCTGCCAATCTTCCGAATCAAAGTGCCACCATTCTGTTGTGATACCAATAAATCCTTGTTTTTTCATGGCATCTTCCAGAATCTGACGATGTTTTCGAGATTGGGCGCTGCCTCCTTGGTAATTTCTGTGAGCTTTTGCGGTAAAATCATCGTAAGGTGTGGGCATTTCTAATTCTTTGCCAGTGCGATCGACCAAAGTCAAATCTACAGCAGCGCCGCGATTGTGCCGCGAACCCCTAACAGGATTAGCAACATAGTTCGGATCTGGCAAAAATTCCCACATTTGCTTAGTCACAGAAAAAGGCCTGTAGCAATCGTAAACTTTCAAACCCAATCCGATTTTTTCTAAATCTGTTTGAACTAGCGCTAATTTTTGAGCAACAGAACTTCTCAAAGCGCATTTTGCGATCGGGTAAAGTTTTCGTTTCAAGAAATTGTTAGTCGTGGCGTAGCGAATATCGAGGCGAATGTTGGGATTGACGGTGCGGATATCAACAAGTCGCGCCCAACTGGGAAGTTGACTCATGAAAGTGCTTTCAGGTGCGATCGGGTTGGGTTCTATTGCGGGAGATTGCACTTTTGCTGGTTCCTCGGCGCGGACAAATGTTGGATGGTGTAGGCTGGTTGTAGATAGTAATACGAGGATGAATACAATTAGATATTTTGTAAATCGACTAATTTTCATAAGTCTGTTAATTTGAGTTTTTATATGGTTTTTATACTTCACATTTTAGGACATTTTCGGGCTTTTCGGATCATCTGTCAGCCCGATAGTCCGACAGGGGTTTAAACCCCTGTCTCATAGCGAAAGTCCTCTAAAGAGGACTAAGATATTTCTCATTTCTTGAAAATTTTGTTTTTATGAGCCTTTCAGTCGGTTTCAACCGACTTTAGCTATGAGACGGGGGTTTGAACCCCCGGCGGACTTTCGGATCGGCGCGAGAACAATCAATCTCTTGTAATTTCTAATTTACCTCAGATTCCCAAGCGCTGATACACTAAATCCAAGTGCCTCAATTGGTACTGCGGATCGAAACAATCATCAATTTCTTTGCTTGTCATCTTAGCAGTAACTCGATCGTCCTTAGCGATCAAATTGTAGAAATTGCCTTCAGATTTGTTCCAAGCTTCGTGAGCACAAGATTGCACAATTGTGTATGCGTCTTCGCGACTCGTACCTTTTTCTACTAAAGCTAACATCACGCGCTGGCTGAAGATAACTCCGCCGTAAAGATTCATGTTTCGCTTCATGTTTTCGGGATAGACTAGCAGGTGTTTTACTAAGTCTGTGGTTTCGACTAACATGAAGTGAGTGACAGTGGAACTGTCGGGCAAAATCATCCGTTCTACGGAACTGTGAGAAATGTCTCTTTCGTGCCAAAGCGCCACATTTTCCAAGGCTGCGACGGCGTTGGCGCGGACAATTCTTGCCATTCCGGTCAGTCTTTCCGATCGAATCGGGTTGCGTTTGTGGGGCATGGCGGATGAGCCTTTTTGCCCTTTGGAAAAGAACTCTTCGACTTCGAGAACGTCGGTGCGTTGCAGGTTGCGGATTTCGACTGCAAAACGTTCGATCGATGCTGCTAAGAGTGCTAAGGTTTGGACGTATTCGGCGTGTCGATCGCGCGAAATGACTTGAGTGGATGCGGTATCGGGTTCGAGTCCGAGGTTTTGACAGGCGATCGCTTCAATTCGCGGGTCAATATTAGCATAGGTTCCGACTGCGCCGGAGATTTTGCCGACGGCAATGGACGATCGCAAATTCACCAATCGGGCGCGGTTGCGAAGGACTTCAGCCAGCCATCCTGCTAGTTTAAAGCCAAAGGTGATGGGTTCGGCGTGT
>JAYUGZ010000934.1:0-7185 GCA_043767465.1 Cyanobacteriota bacterium | reverse complement strand
ACCACGCTCAAATCGTGAGAAATAAAAATATAAGTCAGTCCAAACTCTGTTTGCAACTCCTTCAGCAAATTTAAAACTTGCGCCTGTACCGACACATCCAATGCAGAAACCGACTCATCGCAAATAATAAACTTAGGATTCAAAGCCAAAGCTCTAGCAATACAAATTCGCTGCCGCTGTCCGCCCGAAAATTCGTGAGGGTAGCGCCGCATGAAATCGGGATTCAAACCCACTCTATCCAACAAATAAGCCGCGCGTTCGCGCTGTTCTTTCTGATTCTTACCAAAGCGGTGAATCACCATCGGTTCCATCACCGCTTCCCCAACACTCAGGCGCGGATCGAGAGAACTAAAAGGGTCTTGAAAAATAATTTGCAAATCACGTCGCAGCCACCGCAATTTGCGATCGTACTCTTTTTGCCTGCGGTAATTAGCCATCCACTGCGATCCCGAACTACTTTTCGCAGGAGGCGTAATTTCTTGACCTTCAAAAAATACTTGACCGCTGGCTATGGGAATTAATTGCAGCAAAGCTCTCGCCAAGGTTGATTTACCGCAGCCGGATTCGCCCACTAAACCCAAAGTTTCGCCCGGATAAACCTCAAAGGAAATATCGTTGACTGCCATAAACAAGCGTTTAGTTTCGCCAAACATTCCCTGCACCGGAAAACCGACTCGCAAGTTATTAACAGCTAGCAAAGGGCCTGAAATATGCGGCAGCCGAGGCGGTTTTCCATTGGCAAAAGCGGCAAGTCCGCCGCTGTTGTCGCCGTCTAAATCGACATTTTTCTCGACAATTACTAATTCGCCGCTAGCATTTGTGGTGACATCCATAAAATCGGAAACTGTCGGCAAGCGACGGAGTTGCTGTTCGAGAGTTGGGCGGCAAGCTAGCAGACCTTTTGTGTAAGGATGTTGGGGATTGCTGAAGATTTGCTCGATCGCACCACATTCAACAATCTTGCCTCGGTACATCACCGCCACGGTATCGCCAATTTCCGCAATGACACCCAAATCGTGGGTAATAAAAATCATTGCCATGCCTCTGGTGTCGCGCAACTCGCGCAGCAAAGCTAAGATTGTTGCCTGTACGGTTACGTCTAAGGCTGTTGTCGGTTCGTCAGCAATTAATAAGGTTGGATTGCAAGAAATGGCCATTGCAATCATCACGCGCTGGATTTGACCGCCGGAGAGTTCGTGGGGATAGCGATCGAGCATAGCTTGTTTTTGGCCGTTGATGAGCTGCATCAAATCGCGATCGGCATCCCGAACCGCTTCTTGCCGCCGGGCCAAACACGTTTGCCGGAGTTCCTCGTCATCCGGTAGCAGCTTCACTTCTTGCAGCAGAGAAGCAGCCTTGCGCCGCGCTTCTGTCTGGGATACCTTTTGGTGCAGACAAATGGCTTCTGTGAGTTGAAAGCCGATCGTATAAACAGGATTGAGCGAACTCATCGGCTCTTGAAAAATCGTCGCAATCTGGCTGCCGCGGTAGGTTTGTTTTTCCCTGTCTGGCATTTCCAGCAGATTCACAAGTTGCTTGCTAGCACCGTCTGCTGTTGCAGAAAACCAAATTTCGCCCTCGATTTTAGTTGACGAACTCGACAGCAAACCCATAACAGCGAGGGATGTTACCGATTTTCCTGACCCAGATTCTCCCACAATTCCCAGAGTTCGCCCTCGCTTCACCTCAAAGGAAATGCCGTCAACAGCTTTGACTGTTGCGGACTCATCGCCTGCGTCCGCAGATTGAAATTCAACCCGCAGGTTGCGAACTTCTAGGACGGTTTCACTCATGGAGGTCTACGGCAAAAGTTAAAGGGAGATTATGTCGATTGTAGCAGGGCTGGTTAAAGGCAGAAAGGTAAAAGGGCGGTTATAAACCGCATCTACACAGGCAAAACCCGCCTCCGTGGGTTAAAAAACCTTGATTTTTTCTGAGCCCACGGAGGTGGGCTTTGTTTGTGTGCCCGTAAACTCCGCGAATTCCATTCGCTGGGACTATATTTCAGAGAATTGAAAACTGCGATCGAACTTAAAACTCAAAACTCACAACTACTTAAGTACCTTCTGCCTGGGAGGAATTTTCCTCAATAACCGATCACCTGAGTGTCAGCGGGCAGTGCAGTGGCCTCGGAGACCTTTTTGAACACCGTGGCCTGCTCGTTTAAGGAATTAGGCCGCGCCTGTCCGGGATTGGTGCCTTGCAACTGAAGGCGCATTTGACCTTCGGGAGTCAACTCAAAAACAGTCTGAACAGTTTCTGTGCTGCTGAGACCGACATCCAGGTGCATCGGTTTTTGACCGAGATTAACTTTGTACCTCATTTCTTTGGCGCGGGCGGCTCCGTCGGGGCCTTTAGCCATGAGAAACAATTTGCCTTCTGGGGCAAAGACGAAGGTGAAAGACTGACCGGAGGGGACTGTGCCTTGCCATTGGCCTAGGAGTTGCTTGTCGAGGTTGCTAGCGGCCGGGGCTGCTGCTTCGGCAATTGTTGGTGCTGCTGCGGATGCGGGGCCTGGCGTGGCGTTAAAGCTGCTGGCTAGGATGCCGAAGCAAATGCCACCTGCGATCGCTTTGCCAATCATTTTTGAATTAGACATGAGACCGATCTCAAAATTGGTTATTTGTTTTGTACACTGTAGCGGTAAAATCGTACATTGTTTAGTTTTAATCTTTTTTGTGGGGAGGGAAATAGATTTAGGTAACATCCCATACCACCCGCTGCAATTTAGGGAATCTGCCGCCAACTACGCGCGACGTAGCTATCCCGAGCGTGAATCGCTTCAACTCTCCTGACTCGGCTCTGATTTTGATTGTTGGCGCGAGCACTTCGCCAGTGCTGCGAGCGCCTCAAATCCGGCTGTATCGGATCTGTTGACTGTGAATGCGTTGATTCTTCTCAACGCAAAACACCTTGACAGATCAATTGCTTTCAGAAGTGCGATCGACTGTTTCTGCCGGAGATTCTGGTTGGGATTCTGGCGCGGTTTCCTGTTTTTTTTCAGCGCGTTTCGTTCGCTCCAAGGCTTCTGCGTAAGACCAAGCCACGCTCACAATAAAAGCTTTCGCCATACCGTCCAAATTTTCTGAATCCTTGCTTTCGGGCGGTTCAGGTTTTTGGTTGCCGTCGTTCATCATCTTTTTGTTTTCTCCGGGGCTGGTTTTTCTAGCGACTTTTTGCAGTGTGCGATCGATACCCACAAATTCTGATTTTTCTTGCACCCGTACCCTACATATCTTTTGGGGTATGACCTTGATTACTACGAATAATATCATAAATACGCTGATTGGATGAGCGAATCAGAAAGAAACCTTAACTTCGCTGGTCGTCCGCAGCACTGACTCCTGCTGAAACCTGCGCTTGTAATTTTCGATAATTTCCTGAATAGCTCGATTTTTTGCCGGGCTGTTTTCATAAATCAAAATAACTATTTTAGAGTTTTCTCGAATCAGAATCCCGTCCCGGTTGAGAAACTGCCCGGAACCGTCTAATGCCGTTAGCCCTTCCCGAAAACGAGGGGTAATAACTTCCTTGACAAACTCCTGCCATTCTGGATCAGAAATTGTCTCGCCTCCGGGTTTAGTTAAGCCAAAATACAGTTCATCTTTGAGGAAGGTTTTTTGGCTGGGGTTAGTATCGGAAGTTTCGGGAATTTGAGCGCGGGCAATTGTTGCCGGACAAACAGGCATAATCAACAGCAGGCCGGCCAAGTAAAGACTGTTAAGATGTTTGTTCTTCATGTCCTTATTTTCACAAATAAATAAGTAGTAGGGTGGGTGAGTGCGAGAAATCTTTAACTACCGACTGTGAGACTATTGACACTCACGCACCGCCCAACGATCGCACAATACCGATGCAACCGTTCGCGATATAATTTAACATAAAATGCTGCCAACTCAAAAGCCCAGTTTCTCAGGAGAAACTGGGCTTTTGAGCGTCAGCCTTAGTTTATTTAGTCTTAGACCCACAGGTGGTCAGAAACCGGGTTTTTAATCAAAATCTTTTGTTAGCACCCTGAACAAGCTAAAAAACCCGGTTTCTAAGAGGATAAGAGCGTCAGCCGTAGTTTATTTGCGATCGCCTACTTGCTGGCGTCTGCGGTATTATCTTTCAATTCGCGGATACTTCTATCAGCAGTGTCTTTGTACATTTCCCCGAATTCTTTCACGGCTGCTCCAGCTTCTTGACCAATCTTCTGAATTCTTTCGCCCGGAGAGTCAGAGGTGGCGCGAGCTTCTTGCCTCCATTCCCGAGTTGTTTGGGGTCTTTCGGGATTGTTGAGATCGGCATTTGAACCTACTTGTGTGCCATAAGCTTTGTTACTGCGTCCGGCATCAACATTGGATGTCAGGAGCAGAAAACCGACTAGAACAACACTCAAAAAACTCTTGATTTGAAAGCACTTAAGCAGGTAACTGATGCGAGCGATGGCTGTAGAAATCAAATTCATCTCGGTAATACTCCCTAAGTTAATTGGTGATAATTTTCCACATTTTTTCATCTAATTGACTCGCTCCAAAATCAGCAGCTAACGCGAGGGAAAGCCGAACTTAGCTTTAACTTGCAATTGGCCGCAGCATGAGAGTTATAGGTGAGCGATAAAATCTGTCAAACACCCAACCTATGTGTGAGATCGTGTCCGGTCGATTAACCGCAATCAGATTCGTTTGTAGTGCGGACTTAAGTCCGCTTTCATGTTGCGGACTAAAGTCCGCACTACAAACCATTTTTGTGATGGTAATCGATCGGAAATGATATCAGTCAACTAGCTTTTTCACACATGGATATCACCTTAACAGCAACAAAAAACTTCTACCTCTTACTAAAGTCATAACTTAGTTAGAAGCAGCCAAAATATTTTTCTGCACAGAGTTAGACAAATTTCAATCAATCATGTTATATAGGGCAAATTATTATTGCAAGCGATCGCCAGTTTTGACATCAAACCAGTGCAGCAAGTGAGGCGGAAACACCAATTCTACCATTTCTGAACACCACTGGCGGTCATTGGGCAGCAAAACCCGCACAGTTAATGACTCCAAACCCTTGACTCGGACACTAACTAAATTTTGCATCCCCAAGTTTTCCACTAAATAAACCTCACCCTTAATTGCCTCTGGATTGGGCATCTTGCCGGCCTCTGCATCTGCAAAGCTGAGGTGTTCCGGGCGAATTCCCAAGACAATTTCTGGTGGGACAGTCGGCAGATTTGGCAAAGGAATTCCAGAATCGCCCAACATTGCAAAATTGCCACGGCATTTAAGCACTAGCAAATTCATTTGCGGGCTGCCTACAAAACCCGCTACAAACTGATTAGCAGGACGGTTATAAATTAAGTGTGGCGGATCTAGTTGTTGCACGCTGCCATTATTAAGAACTGCGACTTTTGTTGAAAGTGTCATTGCTTCGGTTTGGTCGTGAGTAACGTAGACTACAGGGGCTTTTTGGGAGGAAAATAATTGTTTGAGTTCGGCCCTAACTTTTTCTCGCAATAATGCGTCTAGGTTGCTCAAAGGTTCGTCGAGCAAAAATACTTCCGGTTGGCGGACTAAGGCGCGTCCTAGGGCTACTCTCTGCCGCTGTCCGCCTGATAATTTGCCGGGTTTGCGATCGACTAATTCGGTCAATCCGAGGGATGCTGCAACTTCTGTCACTAAGCGATCGATTTCGCTGTTGGATATTTTGCGAAGTTTGAGGCCCGATGCCATATTGTCGTACACTGTCATGTGCGGATACAGCGCGTAACTTTGAAAAACCATTGCAATATCCCGATCGCCCGGTCTGAGATATGTCACATCGCGATCGCCAATTCTAATCTCGCCTCTAGTCGGCTGTTCCAACCCTGCAATCAACCTGAGCGTGGTTGATTTGCCGCATCCAGACGGCCCTAGCAAGGTCAGAAATTCGCCTTCGCTGACATCTAAGCTAATGTCTTTTACTGGTACAACTTTGGGGCTGTAGGTTTTATTGAGGTTTTTTAGTTGCAGTTTTGCCATTATTTTTTATTGGTTATTGGTTATTGGTTATTGGTTATTGGTAATTCGTCACTAGGAATCAACTTAACTATTTGACTGTTTTATTGACAAATTCACCACTCAAAACTCTCCTTACTATCCCTTTACAGCCCCGGCTGTTAAACCTTGAACTATGCGCCGCTGGAACACCAAAACTAGCAAAACTAAGGGTAAGGTTCCTAAAACGGTGGCTGCTGCGATCGGGCCGTAGGGAATCTCAAAGACTGACACACCGCTAAGTTGAGCAGTTGCAACGGGAACAGTTTTCATGGATTCGCGAGTGATAAATGTCAGTGCAAATATAAACTCGTTCCAAGCTGAAATAAATGTCAGAATTCCGGTGGTGACTAATGCGGGAAATGTCATCGGTAGCACGATTTGCCACAGCATTTGAAAAGTGTTGTATCCGTCAACTTTAGCGGCATCTTCTAAATCTTTTGGCAGTTGTTGAAAGAAACTCCGCATTACCAAGATTGTCAGTGGCAAATTGATGGCAGTGTAAGGGATAATTAAGGCTAAATAATTATTTCCTAAATCCAAAGCTTTGACAATTTCCAGGAGTCCCAAAAATAACAACACCGCCGGAAATAGCGTCACAATTGTCACAGTTGCCAAGATAATTCTCTCGCCCCACAACCGCAACCGGGCTAAAGCGTAAGCGGCGGGCGCGCCTACTGCTAAACACAGCAGTGTGGAAGTGATGGAAACAAAAGCGCTATTTAAAATGTAAAGTGCAAACGGACGGCGCTGGAACAAGGACAGGTAATGCTCGAAGGTAATTCGTTGGGGAATGTAGACGTTTGGAATTGCCGAAATATCTGCATTTATTTTGAAAGAAGTTAGCACCTGCCAGATAATAGGTGCGAGGAAATATGCGACAATTAACAGCGCTGAGATTGGCACGATTAATTGCCGGATCTCAAAGGTTTTTTTTGTGGTAGGTTGTTCGCGGGCGATCGACATAATTTAATTTCCTCCGGCTGCATTGACGCGGGCTCTCGATAATAGGTAACTGGCGATCGCAACTGCGGCCACTAGCAGCAAAAAAGTACACACCACCAAAGCCGCCCCATACCCAAAGTCTAAATACCTCATTACCGTGCTGTAAATGTAGATAGAAACCGTCTCCGTCGCCCCCGCCGGCCCCCCTCCCGTCATCACCTGAATCAAG
>JAYUGZ010000933.1:0-2908 GCA_043767465.1 Cyanobacteriota bacterium | reverse complement strand
CACACCAATCAAGCCAGATAGCACCAACAGCGGAGTATCCAGAGTCTTCAACAGCAAATTTAAAGTATCAAAATCCCCAGTTGTCGCCCAAGGCCCAGTCCAACTAATTAACAGTTGCCACCGCTGCAACGTCCAAGGCACCAACAGCCCAATCACCGTCAAAATTACCATCGGTAAAGCCATCGGCCAACCGACTTCTGGAGCTCTGCGAGTTTTGGGCTGCGGTTTTCCGACAAACACTAAACCGAATACGCGCGTTAAATTTAGCGCTGTCAAACCGTTAACTAAAAGCAGCACAACTACTAGCCACAAAGGCACTGTCCAAAAACCGTTGAGCCAGCGCCGCATTACCCAAAAGTTGCCCATCGGCAATAGCGCTACCATGCCCGCAGCGCCTACTAAATAAGCCATAGTCGTGGCGGGCATCTTTGACCACAGCCCACCCATTTCTGTTAAATCTTGAGTCTGAGTTGTGGTAATAATTGACCCTACGCTCATGAATAATAGTGCTTTGGCGATCGAGTGCGCGAACAGCAACAGCAATGCAATGTCAGTGTGATTCTGTCCCACGGCGATAAACACCAAGCCCATAGAAGCGCTGGTAGAATGTGATAGTGTTCTTTTGATGTCGATTTGGGCGATCGCCACCAACGAAGCGCCAACAGCCGTCACCGCACCCAAAACCACCAGCACCACACCAATCACCGGCGACAGCGCTAAAACAGGCTGAAGTTTAATCAAAACATAAGCCCCAGCGCCCACAACCACCGTATTCCGCATAATCGAAGCCGGGTTGGGCCCTTCCATCGCCTCGTCGAGCCACAAATGGAACGGAAATTGAGCGCACTTGGCTGTAGGTGCGGCGATTAAAGCCAAACCTAAAAGAGTCGCCACTACAGGAGACAAAGTTGCAGTTTCCGCCCATTCTTCCAAATCGGAAAAATTCAAACTTCCGGCTAAAGTGGAAAGCGTCACTACTCCCATCAGCAGCGGTACATCTCCTACACGCTTTGTTAAAAACGCATCTCTGGCTGCTGTTACTACTAGCGGTTGAGCGTACCAAAACCCGACTAGCAAGTAAGTTGAAAGCGTCAGCATTTCCAACAAACCGTAAGTTAGTAGTAGCGAGTCACTAATGGCAATGCCGCTAATTGCCGCTTCAAAAAAACCGAGCAGCCCAAAAAATCGAGCTAGCGCCCAGTCTTTTTCCATATAGCCGAGAGCGTAAATTTGTGCTAGCAAACTCAGAACTGTAACTAGCTCCATTGCTCCGACGCTGGTCGTGGAGATTTCTATGGCAAAAGACAAATCTAAGTCTGCTGCTTGCACCCAGTGCACGAGCAACTGTTGGGGCGGTCGATCCCAAGTTGCTGTAAAAATCACTGACCCGTGGATGAAAGCCAACACACTCATCAGCAAATTGAAGTAAGCCGCAGGTCTTGGCCCTGTTGAGCGAACGGTTCCCGTAGACCACGGCAATGTTAAAATTGCGCCAATTAAGCCATATAAAGGTACCCACCAACAGGCTTGGAGGAGAAATTCTGTCATTTAATTTATCCCTTAAACTTGAAATTACTGGCTGCCTTTATACAAAAGCAGTTCCGGGCGATCGCGCCACACCCTAAAATATTGACTAAACCCGATCGTATAGTTTTGGCAAAATAATTTGCACCCAAAATTCACTATACATGAAAGCATCAAAACTGAGAATTTTATCCCTACAAATTTACCAATTTCTCAGAATCGGCACTCACAGAAAAAAAACGCCCGCCGCTGGGCCAAGACTGCCTTTTTTGCCAGTTTCCCCGCGATCCCCCCTTTGAAATCCCCAAGTTTCCCGACAGCGAGAACCCCCGCCTTCACCCACCGAACTCTACTTTACAAGTATTTGTACTTACTTGACTCCCCGAGCGCCACCCGCATCTACTCCGCTATATATTAAGATTATTAAATAAATATTAAATTATTTTAAGTAACATAAAAATTTTTAATTTTTGTTATTAAACATTATGATGTTAGTTTATATTGTCAAGGTGGACAGATTCCCCTATTCTTATAGTATAGGAAGCTTTACACTGCATTCCTAAATAATGTGGGCCTCCCCGTCCAAATTTTTAGATTTCTCAAAGATTTGTAACGGTAATTCCGCTAATCCTCAACTTGGAGATTCAAAAATGTCAATTGCCGTGGGAATGATTGAGACAAAAGGTTTTCCCGCTGTTGTGGAAGCTGCCGACGCTATGGTCAAAGCCGCTCGCGTTACCCTCGTGGGCTATGAAAAAATCGGCAGCGCCCGCGTCACCGTAATTGTGCGCGGCAACGTGTCGGAAGTTCAAGCCTCAGTCGCAGCAGGAGTGGAATCCGTCAAGCGGGTGAACGGCGGAGAAGTTGTCTCTACCCACATCATCGCTCGCCCCCACGAAAACCTAGAATACGTTCTGCCGATTCGGTATACAGAAGCAGTAGAACAGTTCCGAGGCTACTAAGTTCTTAGCGCACTGAAATTTCGTTAGACGAAATGTTTGACGAAAAGCAGTGCGATCGTCAAAAATTTACAGTTTAGTTCCCCAAATATTCAATCAGGAGTAAAACCAATGGCAATTGCAGTTGGCATGATCGAAACCTTAGGCTTCCCCGCAGTTGTGGAAGCTGCTGACGCGATGGTCAAAGCCGCCCGCGTCACCTTGGTAGGCTACGAAAAAATCGGTAGCGCTCGCGTTACAGTCATTGTAAGAGGAGATGTCTCCGAAGTGCAAGCTTCCGTCGCCGCCGGAGTAGAGTCGGTGAAGCGCGTTAACGGCGGACAAGTGATGTCCACCCACATTATCGCTCGCCCTCACGAAAACTTGGAGTACGTGCTGCCCATTCGCTACACCGAAGCTGTAGAACAGTTCCGCGAAGGCGTGAG
>JAYUGZ010000932.1:0-7193 GCA_043767465.1 Cyanobacteriota bacterium | reverse complement strand
AAAAAGCTGCGGAGTGAAGTCCGCACTACGAAATGTTTTTGCGATCGCAATCAACCGGACATAAGATCGCGCATACATTCACAAGTCCTCTTGCCATTTACCTGTCTGGCTTGCTCATTATGCTTTAAGATGGCGACCTGTCCTCGATCGCAATATAAGGCTCGCCATGAGTACCCGTATAGATTTGAGTCGGGCGATAAATGCGGTTTGTCTCTAGCTGTTCCTTCCAGTGGGCTAGCCAACCGGCAACCCGGGCGATCGCAAAAACTGGCGTAAACAAATCCGTCGGAATTCCCATTTTTCGGTAAACCAGACCAGAATAGAAATCTACATTAGCATAAATTCCTTTGTGAGCCATTTTTTCCTCAACCACTTCTTCCAACTTGACAGCAATGTCGTAATAATCATCGCGGCCGAAGTTTTCAAACAACTGTTCCGCTAACCCTTGGAGAATAGTTGCTCTCGGATCTTTCACCTTATAAACTCGGTGTCCGAAGCCCATGATTTTGTCCTTATTTGCAACGCTCTTCTCCACAAAAGCCCGCACGTTTTCTACAGAACCAATTTGCTCCAACATCTCAATCACTTCTTCATTCGCTCCCCCGTGCAGCGGCCCCGCCAAAGTACCAACTGCTGAAGCAATCACCCCGTAAGGATCTGTGAGAGTCGAAGCTGTTACCATTGCCGAAAATGTAGAAGCATTGATGGTATGTTCTGCGTGGAGAGTCAGACAAGCATCAAAAATATTAGCTAACAGCGGATCGGGTTCTTGCTCGTTGAGCATATACAGAAAGTTAGCCGAGTAGTTCAAATCATCCCTAGGCCGCACCGGGTCATTTCCCCGCCGCATTTGCTGGAACGCTGCTACCATTGTGGGAATCTTGGCTAGTAGTCGCACTACCGCTTCTCGAATGTATGCTGGGTTAGCGAGAGCTCGGCGCGAGTAGAACAAGCCCAAGGCTGCTGCTGAAGCTTGTAGGGCATCCATCGGATGTCCTCTTTCGGGAAAGCATTTCATCATGTCCCGGATGCGATATTTGATCCGGCGGTGATAGCGAATTTCATGCTCGAAAGCTTCGAGTTCTTCCTTTGTTGGAAGTACGCCCCAGATTAATAAATATGACGTTTCCACAAAGGAACTTTTGAGTGCTAGTTCCTCGATGCTAATCCCGCGATATTCCAGCACCCCTTTTTGTCCGTCTACGTAACTAATACTGGACAAGGTGGCGGGAACACCTTCTAAACCTGGTTTGAATTCGCCGACGACCATTGCGATACCGTATTGTGTGAGTTGAATCTAATCAAATTACATTACCAGAAACCAAGAGAGTGTCACAGTCTTGACAAATAATCATTTAATTCTGGACTCGGTACTGGTCAAAAACCGGGTTTTCAAACGGATTTGCCGATCGCACCCCTAGATATTTTCGCCCCTCAAACCCAGTTTCTGCCTCCGAGAATCCGGGTAATAGAGGGCGATTTGCGGTTTCTAGCAGAGCAAAAACTTGGGCCCAGTCAGCAAGAACATTTGGCTGCGACCGACTGGGGAGCCTGTTTCGGGGAGAATCAAACCGATGATACCTGCTTTTTTGATGATGAGGGCATCTTGCGATCGCCCCCAAAGCAAAGTTTCAGCCCAATTGCCCAAATCTGGTTGGTGGCCCACCAGGGCCAAGCTGCGGTTGCCTGTTTCCTGCCACTGCTTGTACCACCTCAGCCAGTCCCCGATGTCTCCTGAAGGTGCGAGGGCGGCGGATTCTTCTATTTGGGAACTCAGACCCGCTGCCAGCAGGATTTGCGCGGTTTGCTGGGCGCGCAGTAGGGGACTGGCGAGCATCAGATCGAACTGAATTTCGAGCTCGTACAGGCGCTGGGCGACTTTTCGGGTTTTGCGATCGCCCTCTTTAATCAGCGGGCGTTCCTCGTCTGTTTCGTATTCTTCGGGTTCGGCTGCGATACCGTGACGGATCAAATATAAATGCACTCTCGCTGTCCTTTTGATAGCTGTGCGATGGCTACGCCCCGGCTTACGCCTACGCACTTATGGATGAAGTTTGGCGCGATCGACATTTTCGGCTTATTCTACAACTGCATTGACATTTGGCGCTGTTGTCTAGTTTACGCTTATAGGCTATGCGATCGCCTTCCCAGGCTCTTGCTGGCATAAAAACCGCACCTACAAACTCCAGAATTAATGATCGTAAACAGGATTGTCTTTCGGACTAATTAAATTCAGCAATTTATGCTTTATTTTAGCGTCGAATACTTCCCATTTTTGCCTTGCATAATCGCTATTTTCGTTGCCGCCGGAAAGAAATCCTACCGGAATTTCAAAACCTCCAGCTTGACTTCTGCCGCCGCCAAAAAAGCGTCCTTGAGCATCTTGTCCGAAGGCTTCTTTAATAAATTCATCAGGGTCGAGAGTGAGTTTATTCGTTCGCAGCGAGCCGATTACTACTTCTATTTCTTCGTCTTTGTCGTGCACAATTGCGTAGACAACTGCTGTATGTACGTTCTCTTCTGTGACTAGAAAGTCCGCTGCTTGGGGAATGGAATCGCGATCGTCATAGCGCAGGTAGCCGATGCCGGCGATCGAGAAATTGTTCTGGACGGTGCGGTGTTTGAGCGATCGCTCGATCGCATCCATCACCCATTTAGACCGAGAGGACTGTAACACCGCATTCAACAACTGCGAGTCATAAAAACGGCTCAAATAAGCCGCAGCTAAGAAGTCCTCCTCCTGTGCTTGTCTGAGGGCGTTGGTATCCGATCGCAAACCGTGCATCAAAGCCGTAGCGCATTTGACGTGCTGGCTGATACCGCTGTCGAGAGTTAGCAGTCCAGCCTGTAAATATTCGGCAAAAATCGTGGCTGTAGCGCGGATTTGAGGGCGCAAATCCGTAAATTCTGCGTTTATTTCTCCCTGCAAATTGTGGTGGTCGATGACGGCGGCGATCGGCACTCCCGCCCCTAAAACAAACTCGGTTAAGTTACAAGTCGTGCCTTGATTGTCGATAAAAACGCAGCCCTGATAAGCCGATAAATCCTTAGTTTTTGCCGTTTCCAGTGTCCACCGCTGCAATGGCAACCCTGTCAATTTAACTAAAGCAATATTTTCTTGGTGGCTGAGGGCGCCGGCGTAGATCATCTCGCATTGGATATCGTACTTTTCGGCGATTAATTTGTAAGCCCAAGCGCTGGAAAGTGCGTCGGGATCTGGAAAATCTTGCAATAATATTAACTGGCGATTGCCTCTGTGCCGATCGAACATTTGGCGCAATTGCTCGACTTTGCGATCGTGCAATTCCTCCCGCAGACTGGGGCGATGCTCTTCCGCAGCAACTTCGGCTTTGCCGCGCCGTTTCCCGGGTGCACTGGCGGATGGTACAACCTCGCGGCTGGGGTCAACCTCAGCTTCGCGGTTGCCAGATATTTCATCAGAATTGGTAGTGGGGTGCTCTTTCATTGTTAAAAATTCACAATCTAATTCTTTCAGGATTTTCGCGCCAAAAGCAATTAAACCCGGTTTCTTTGTAGATGCCGCGTTGTCAAACCGAATATTTCTTAAGAGAAACCGGACTTAAGAGTCTAACTTCTCTCTTTAATTACTTAACTTTTGAACTCAAAACTATTGGCCCGGCGCACTCATGGCCCCACGCCTACAACTCAGAACTTCTGCAAAAAACCCCCGCGCTTTCTTGCGACAGGGGTTTCAAAGGCCGATTACATATTTTTGCCATTCTTGGTGCATACCACTTTTAACGTGTCTAGTCACTTCAAAATAAAGACCACTGTGAGGTTTCCTCGGCGGATATCGCAGCAGCATTCCCGCTTCTTTCGGGGTGCGGCTGCCTTTATTGACATTGCAGCGCACGCACGCTGTAGCCAGGTTTTCCCAACTGTCGCCTCCCCCGCGCGATCGCGGAATCACGTGATCCAGCGTCAAATCGTCCCCGCTATAGCCACAGTATTGACAAGAGTGTGCGTCCCGGTGCAAGATGTTCCGGCGAGTCAGCGGAATATCCTTATAGGGAACTCGGACGTAATGCCGCAGTCGAATCACAGTTGGTAGCGGGAAGTTTGGCGCAATAAATTTCCCGTTATGTTCTACCTGTTCTGCTTTTCCTTTCAGCAACAAAACTACCGCTCTTCGCCAATTGGTGATGTTGAGCGGTTCGTAGGAGGCATTCAGCACCAGAACATTGCCCATTGTTGATTATTAAAGAGAAGATTTTTATTGATGCTAACACAGGTTCCAATTTAGGGGGGCGGACTCAGGAATGGCAAGGCTCAACAAAAAACGGTGAACAACCGCACTTTTACCCTATACCTTCGCGCCTGCGCCCTTTGTGGCTGCACGTATTTTTTGCCACAGCGTTTGTCAGCGAGGGATTTTCCGTGAGTTTTGGCGAATATAAGGTCAGTATGGGCGATCCTCTCCGTTGGCGTAGCCCCCGCAGGGGCGGGCTTTAAATCCTCTACGAGGGCTTCGCTAACGAGGCGAACGCTAACGGCAAAACTTTACAGAATAAATTTTATTTTTTTCCCTAAATGCCTAATCTTCCCGGCAACCAGCAGCGTAACTTTTTAGAGTATTAGTAACCTTAAATTAAAAAGCTTATCACTGCCCATGAAATTTCGGCTCTTAAAGTCAGTTTTTAGCGCGTCAATTATTGCCGTGGCAGCTCCGATTTTAGTAAACACTCCCGCCTTTGCCCAAACAACCTCATTTTTCTGTGGCGCTGCTGGCGGCCGCCCAGCTACAATCGCTGTCCAACAAGGCAAAAATATTCCCGTTATTCTGTGGGTAGCCGATAACTATTTCAATGAATCGGGAGAAGACGCAGTTACTCGGTGCACACGAGTCTCGGGAATTCTCAACAACTCGCAATCGCCAGGAAACTGGGATAATATTGTCACAGCAGGTGCATCTCCTAGCGGTCAACTAATTATTTGTGCAGCTAATCCTCAAGACGGTTCCTGTAGATTATTATATCAAGTACCCAAAGGGCAAAATCCCGAACAATCCCGACAAGAACTCTTAAGAAGAGTCAAAAATCCTAATGTAAGTGTTTCCCCTGTTAAGGTAAATTAAACAGTTGATAGTTGATAGTTGATAGTTGACAGTTGATAGTATTTGTAGGGTGTGTCGCCATCGATTATCCACAAAAAAGAGCGACAATCTCATAGCGACGCACCGAACACACCCTACAAACCAGGATAAAAACAATCCACTGGTAGGGAAACGGCAATGCCGTGTCCGTATTTCCGCTGCTACTTGCAGATAGTTGAAACCCTTCTCAAATACTCCGGTTTACTGCTGAGAAAATTGCAGCTTTGCTTCAACAACTCTTCCAAACCTTCAACCTGTCTCAGCCAAACAGTGCCATTGCTTCCAGCTATAGCAATTTGCTTTCCATCTCGACTCCAACCGACACTAACAACATTCTCCTCAAATTCAAATTGAGCAACCTGCCGCCCCGCTAAATTCCACAACCGCACAATCTTGTCAATTCCCACTGTAGCCAGCCTTTCTCCGTCGGGACTAAAACTAATTGATTTCGCATCTAAATGCAAAGTTTCAAATTCACTAACTAATTCTTTTGTTGACAGATTCCACAGCCCGACTTTGCCATTTAATGTTACTGTCGCAAAGCGATACTGCTGTTGAGATGGACTAAAACTGATACCAATTGCCTGAACCGGTAGTGTTTTTTCTAACTTTCCAGACAGCTTCCAAATTCGTACTGTAGACTGGGTATTTAAAGTTGTCAAAAAATCACCACTAGAACTAAAATTGACGCTTCTCACTAAGCCGTTGTGATCTGGAAGTTTCACGCTAGATGATATTACTTTTGGCAATTTTGACAAATTCCCAATTGCAGCACTACTGTCCATACCTGCCACCGCCAACAACTTTCCTTCCGGACTAAAACTGATGCTGGTAACTGATCCTTGGATTCCTTTCAAACTAGAAATATTTTTACCTGATAAATTCCAAAATTTAACTGTACTATCCCTTCCGGCAGTTGCTAAAAATTTACCATCTGGGCTAAAGCTTACCATATTAACTGACTTCTGTAAAGCTGGCCATTCAGCAATTTTCTGACCGGAAAAGTTCCAAATTCTAACTTTATCGTCTATTCCTGCGGTTGCCAGAATTTGGCTATCTGGGCTAAAATAGACGCTGGTAACTGCGCCTGTATGAGCTTGCCAACTCAGCTTTCTTTGCGGAAGCGCTGATGTTTTTATCGGCTGTTTTGTGCTTATTTTATCGAGAATTACTTGTAATGCTAACAGCGGTCTAGTTGCAGGATATTGTTCGAGGTGCGGTTTGTTTTCAACCAAAGTTTTTAATCTTTTTCCAGAGGCGATAGCCCTCAGTAAAGCTTCTGATAAAGCTTGGCTGTTTTCGGTTTTTTGAGATACCGCCAAAAGTAAAGCATCGCTGCCATTTTGTTCGATTTCAATACTTGCTTGTGCTAGTTTAAACCGCTGGTAAGCGAGAGTTGAAAAGCCGATCGCCCCAATCAACGATCCGGCCAGTACCGCCGAACCAATTCCTATCCACTGCTTAGCTTTTCGCTTGGCTGCGTTAGCTTCCGTTAAAGCTTTTTCGGCATCACCCACAGCTTTTTTTGTTTCTAGTGTAGCTGAATGCAGCAGTTGATTTTGGTCGCTCAAAATCAGTTTTTGGCTGGCTGTCAAAAATTGAAAATCTTCGTTCCTCAAACTTTTATCAGCAGCCCAAACTAATGCTGATTGCAAATCATCACCGCGCAACAATTGGGAATCATCTTCACTGTTAGAATTGAGCCAGACTTTGAGCGCTTCCGAGTAAGGGGATAGTTTTTGTAGTTTTTGGGCGATTAAGTTTTGGTTAAATACAGCTTCATAAATAGGATTAGAAATTGTGAATTTTTCTCGGCGCTTGACGATTAATCCAGTCAATCGCAATTCCATTTGTTCGGCGCTACCATCGGGGACTATTTCAACTTGCTGTAAAATTTGCTGATACAATCCGAGTCTTCTGATAATCCGCTGGTTTTCTCTAAAAAGCCGATCGCGAATTGTGGAAAAATGTTCGGGCACATCCTGAGATTCCCAATTCTCCACGATTTTCAAGCGTACTACTTCCTCAACCCACGCTCGCGGATTTTGAATCCAATCTTGCTCCCCCCCTTGACAAGGGG
>JAYUGZ010000931.1:0-1044 GCA_043767465.1 Cyanobacteriota bacterium | reverse complement strand
CAACAAATCCGCCGTCGGTTCATCACCAGCCTTTTCCAACACCGGAAAAATCGATCGAGCAGTGCGACACACCGATTCTTGCCCTTCAACAAGCAGCTTAATCATCTCCACAGCCTTGGGTACAGTCGTCGTCTCAGGGATAGAACTTAAACGTGCATACTCTGTATAACTACCTGGCGCAGTGAAGCCTAGAGCGCGAATTCTCTCGGCAATTAGATCTACCGCTAGAGCTAATTCAGTATACTGGGTTTCAAACATGAGATGGAGAGTTTGAAACATTGGCCCAGTCACATTCCAGTGGAAGTAATGAGTCTTGAGGTACAATGTATAAGTATCTGCCAAAAGTCGAGACAATCCAGCGGCAATTTCTTCACGAGTACCCGCCTCAATGCCAATATTAATTTGAACCATACCGATTTACGATCTGTGAAAAGAAGGTTTGTCCCCTTTATTCTATCCTTTTCGATCGATCTTCTGGATCGGTTAGATGAGCGCAAACTTCTCACAGATGACGGCAAATAATGTAGCGATGACTGTAACGCCGATCGCGATTGCTGGATGTTGTCCTTGAGCGAGAGAAAAAGATGTGATTACACCAGCACCAATTGCAGCGGGAATGGCGACATCAAGGAGGGAAGATTTGGCTTTATTATCGTACATAAGTTTGGCGATCGCTTGCTAAAATTAAGGATGATTTCCTCGCAGTTTATCACTCGATCGAATGTCCCAGACTACTATTATGAGATTCTGCAATTAAAGTTGACGTTCTGCTTTAGTTCTTCATCAAATCTGACTAATATGTAAATTTTTGTTTACGTTTCAGAATTGGATGACCGTTGTAATAATTTCCAGATGCCGATTAGCCAGTTCTCAATTTTAACGGCGATTCGATCGAGCAACATTAGTACTCTACTGAATGGCGAGCTAATATATCCCATCTCTTCGGCGGTAGTATCGATCCAGTCTGGGTAATACTCGACATTATTTCGCTGAAAATTGGGTGAGATCCCACTAAATCGTGACTGCTTGATTTTTGAGTCTAGC
>JAYUGZ010000930.1:0-1044 GCA_043767465.1 Cyanobacteriota bacterium | reverse complement strand
GGAGGTTCCACGGGCGATCGGGCAAAATTTGGCTTGACAATTCCTGAAATCATCCGCGCCGTCGGCGAACTTGAAAAAGCTGGAATGCTCGACTGTTTGCAGTTACTGCACTTCCACATCGGCTCTCAAATTTCCTCAATCAGCGTCATCAAAGACGCTATTCGAGAAGCCAGCCACATCTATGTAGAATTAGCTAAATTGGGAGCTAATATGAACTACTTGGACGTAGGCGGCGGGCTTGGCGTTGACTACGACGGCTCTAAAACCAACTTCCACGCTTCCAAAAACTACAATATGCAAAACTACGCTAACGACGTAGTAGCGGGAATTAAAGATGCCTGCGACGAGCGGAAACTGCCGGTACCAATTATCATTAGCGAAAGCGGGCGGGCGATCGCCTCTCACCAATCAGTCTTAGTTTTTGACGTACTCGGGACTAGCGATGTCCCCAGAGAAGTACCAGAACCTGTAGGCGAAAACGCGCACCAAATCCCGCGCAATCTCTACGAAATCTACCAATCTATCACTCCCGAAAATTACCAAGAAGTCTATCACGATGCTATCCAATTCAAGGAAGAAGCAATCAGTTTATTTAACTTAGGCTATTTGGGAATTGCGGAACGGGCAAAAACCGAACAGTTGTACTGGGCTTGCTGCGATAAAATACAGGCGATCGCGCGACAAAAAGACTACGTATCGGACGATTTGGAAGACCTAGAAAAGGTGATGGCGTCCATTTATTACATCAACTTATCTGTTTTCCAGTCAGTACCCGACAGTTGGGCAATTAACCAATTGTTCCCAATTATGCCAATTAACCGACTCGACGAAGAACCGACTGAGCGCGGTATTTTAGCAGATCTTACCTGCGACAGCGACGGCAAAATCGACCAATTTATCGATTTGCGAGATGTCAAGTCGGTTTTGGAGCTGCATACTCTCAAGCCCGGAGAACCTTACTATTTGGCGCTATTTTTGGGAGGTGCTTATCAAGAAATTATGGGCAACCTTCACAACTTATTCGGCGATGCAAATACAGTTCAC
>JAYUGZ010000929.1:0-2910 GCA_043767465.1 Cyanobacteriota bacterium | reverse complement strand
CCACGGAGGCCACGGAGGCCACGGAGCCCAATGCCCACGGAGGCCTATGCCGTTCGCGTCCGCAAATCTTTCGCTCGAAAGGCTATACCTTTTTGGTTTGGCGCTTCATCCTTCTGTAAATTGCTAAAACCAACTTGACTTGTTAGTTTTCCTTGGGAAAACTCCGGCGGTGGATCGTAGTTTTTATCATAACCGTAGCTGCATATAGTAATAAGATTGGGATGGCTGTCGAAGTGAGTAATTAATTTTTTTCGCCCCGGATCTCTTGCTAAATTGCGGTGCATATTCAAACCAATTGCTAAAGGTTGAAACTGCTGCAATTTGTCGATCGCCCCGGCGATTGTAGCATCATTTTGAGGATAGCGGTACTTCTCAACATCCTTGTCTGTCACTTCCACAACCAACAACCGATTATCAATGGGTTCAGCTTGTCGCTGGTTGATCAGGCGATCGAGCATTGACAATTCCCAAGGCTCCATCACCCCCAGAGAGCGCGCGCCCATCACAGCCAAGAGCGATCGCCTCCTCCTGCAAGCCTTCGATTCGTCTATCTGTCGGCATCTGCGATTTTTACGCAAAATCCCGGCAGAATTTACAAAACTTTAGATAAAGCGGGAATTTCGGGGCGCGTCCCCGGGCATCCTACAGGAGATATTTGGGGTTGGTGTGGAATGCTATAATTAGGCGATCGCCAGCGCAGTCAAAGATTCGCAGGTGGGTCAGAAACCCGGTTTCTTCTTAGATACTTCGCTATAAAACCAAGATTTCTCGCATAAACCGGGTTTCTTTGGCATAAGTTGTGACAGTCAAATATTCGCACCCACATCCAAAGTTTTAACTGCTGGCACTAACTGCGCCGTCAACGGCCCCAAAACCATGCACCACCAATCCCAGCAGCACCGCCCAAAACACGCCACTTTCAAAAAAATTAAAACAGCGATTTTTTACTGTTTGACAGCAATATTTTTCTGCGGAATCACCGCAAACCTGGCTACAATTGCCCAAAACGCAGACAAGGGTGGACTTAACGGGCAAGAAATGAGAGATATTCTCGATCGCGGAAACCTCACCGAAGCAGTCACCCGCATCGAAAAAGACTGGGAAGAAGACTATCAAAAATACTTGCAACAAGACTTTGCAGCCCGCGAGAAAACCGCCCAATCAATATCAAAAACTCTCTCCCGCCTAGCAGTTCAAACCAAGAAAAAACCAGCTTTAATTTACGCCATACCGCGCACAGACCAACTAGAACTAATCTTAATATTGCCCGATCGCCCGCCAGTTCACCGCAGCGTCCCGTCAGCCAAGCAACAGACACTGCTGTCATCCGTAAAAGAATTCAGCAGCGAAATCACCAACCCCGTAAAAATCAACACCACCAGCTATCTAGAACCAGCCCAAAAACTTTATCAATGGATAATTGCACCTCTAGAAACAGATTTGAAAACAGCAAAAATTGACACCTTGCTGTTCTGCGTCGGCGAAGGTTTGCGAACCGTACCCCTAGCGGCAATGCACGACGGCAAGCAATTTCTAATCCAAAAATACAGCATCGCCCGCATTCCGGCATTCAAGCTGACAGACATCAATTACGCTGACCTCAAAAACTCCCAAGTCTTAGCAATGGGAGCAGCAATTTTCTCAGAAACGGCGAACAAAGAACCGCTGCCGGCAGTGCCGTTAGAATTAAGCGCGATCGCCCGACAGTGGCCCGGTCAATCCTTTATCAACGAAGATTTTACCATCGTCAACTTGCAATCCCAGCGCTTGCAACAAAGATACGGCATCATCCACCTCGCGACTCACGCGGAATTCCGCCCGGGAACCCCAAATAATTCCTACATTCAATTTTGGGACACCCAACTGAGACTCGATCAAATGAGAGATTTGAAATGGAACAATCCGCCGCTGGAACTGTTAGTATTGAGCGCTTGCAGAACAGCCTTGGGAGACAAAGAAGCAGAACTCGGATTTGCCGGTTTAGCGCTGCAATCGGGAGCAAAATCTGCCCTCGCTAGCCTGTGGTATGTCAGCGATGCGGGGACTCTGGCGCTGATGACAGAGTTTTACCAGCAGTTAAAAGTCAGCAAACCTCAATCTCCTCCAATCATTAAAGCTGAAGCTCTCAGACAGGCACAAATTGCTGCGATCCAGGGTAAAGTCACCATAGAAAACGGTCAACTGCGGAGTTCCAGGGGCGAAACTTCTTTGCCGCCGTCTATCCCTAAGCTCGACAGCAAAGATTTATCGCATCCTTATTATTGGGCCGCTTTTAGTATGATCGGTAGTCCTTGGTAATTGCCGGGGAGGAACAGGCTTTTAGGCCTGTCCTATCATGCAAGCATCTGTAGGGAAACGGCAAAGCCTAAGTCCGGCGCCAGACTCTGGCGAATTGCTGTAGGGAAACGGCAATGCCGTATCCGGTGCAGGACTGCTTGGTGAATACGGGTTCTATCGATCGCGCGATCGAGCCTCTTGACCGACGAGACAAATGATACGCTATAAAACATAAAGTAATTGAATATCTGTAGCTGTCGCTCAACCAACCACCACCTGTGACCAATCAAGCGAGAGCCTTCAAGGGGAAACAAACATGAAAAAATTAGAATTTTTACTACAAAAAGAAGGCGATCGCGCCTGGTTGCCCCTAGAAACCCCCGACGTGGAAATTCTAGAAGGCAAATATCGCGTCGTTGCGCGCATTCAGCACCCCAACACCGACATCGAAATTCGCATCACCCATACATCATTCGAGGGAGTCTCCCCCCAGCGGAAAGTCCAAAGCCGATCGGCCCGCACCAACCCCGAAGGATTAGTCGTGATCATTCCCTACACCAGACTCAAGCCCGGAATGTGGGAACTTTCCTGCTTGACAGATCCGCAATCAACGCCAGCAAAACCTTGGCAGTA
>JAYUGZ010000928.1:0-2914 GCA_043767465.1 Cyanobacteriota bacterium | reverse complement strand
GCCTTTGGTTCCTTCAGTTTTGGCCTTAGTGTCCGCGGGTTGTATCTTGTTGATGTACGATCGATCTTAATCAGTCTCCGCGGTTGAAATCTCGGAATTTATGCGCGCCCCGATCAAACTAGCGAAGCCTTGATAGCCTTCTTGCTTCTACTTAGCTGAATTTAACAGCTTTGCCAAAACGTTTCGCGTTATCTGCTGAGCTCCGGCATTTAAAAGTGGCGATCGCAACTGCGGTGCATTGTAATCGTCCAATCCCCACGCCCACTGCATCGAACCAGTCGCAAATACTTTCGCCCCCGAATTTGCTGTATAAACGGTCATGTCAGCATAGCGAGTGCCGCCGCCGTGAGGGTATGGAGAATGGGCGATGCGAACTATATTTTTTGGGGCATTTCCAAACATTCGATCGACTTCATAACCCAACAGTCCCGGCAACTTGTCGCCCTGTTTTAACTGAGTTTTTTCTAGCAGCCAATCGGGGGCGCTTTCATCAATGACAATATCCGAATTAACCTGAAATGTCTCGTACATCACCCCGATTAAAGCATCTTCGGGGCTGCCGACAGCTCGGTCTCGCCAGCGAGTTGTTACTAAGGAATAGAGTGCTGGGGGTTGATTATAAGTTGTGGGAATTTGGGCGCGGTCAGGTTTACCGATGCCATAGTTCAAGTCCCCAGCCGCCGCTATTTCTACTGGTGAATTAACGGTGCTAAATTGTTCTGGCAATCCGCCCATAGGATCTAAATCTGCCATTTCTTTATAAGCAACTACAGTTCGGTTTACTTCGCCGGTCACCCGGCTGGGTTCGAGGCGAATCTGCCAGTAGCAAATATTGGAGCCAAAAAAGCCGATGCTAACGCCTTCATCTCTAGCTGCTTCTATATTTTCCCGCATATCTCGCGACCAATATTCGTCGTGACCTACGGACAAAAATGCTTTGTGAGACAACAGCAACCGGGAGTTAAAATGCGTGTCGATGTTGGTGGCATAGGTAACATCGTAGCCTTCTTTTTCCAGCCATCTGACCATATTGTATTCCCAACCAGCGCTGGAAGTTCTCCTTTTTGGCTGAAAGTTTGTCAGAAATTCCCCCGCACCTATACCGTAGGCTGCCTTGCGGTTGGGACTCATGCCGTAGGGCCGATTAAAGGAAACTTTGTAGGCTTGTTTGGCGTGACTGTTCCAGCGGTAAAGCGATTTGTATCCCCAATTGTTGTAGGCCTGAAATGTGGTGACGCTGGATTGAAATAAAATGTCGGATTTGCGGTTGTCATCCCGGACTGCAAAGATGATGTAACTTTGTTTTCTGCTGGTGCTGGCGGTTAGTTTTGCTAAATAAATGCCGCTCGTCCAGTCCGAAGCGCGATCGCTAATTCGCAAAATATACGGGTCTTTCCAATCGCATTCTATCAGTCCCGATGCTTCATCTTCTCTCGGCGGAGACTGTCTGATTCCCTTCCGCACAATTGGGTCGTTCATCCGGCGGCCGCCGAGTCCATCATACCATCCGGTGCGGAATATTTCTATGGTATAATTCGGTTCTTTAGTGTTGACAAATAATTTAATTTCTCCACCGAGATTGACGCTAGTCAGAGACGCATAACCTTCGATTTCTCGCTTGGTAGCCGGATTTTCCAACTCCCACTCTGCGGTGCCGGGTTTTTGGTTTTCTTGGGCTGTGAGATTGGTGGCTATCTCACTTTTTGCGAGATTTGAATAGTCTTGAGAATGTGCTGCGCCGTCATACAAAAAAGGGGCGGCTAACCCCAATGAGAAAGCTTTAAGAAACTCTCGGCGGCGCAATTTCCACGATAGTTTAACTGTCACGGGTAATAAATCTAGGGATTTTAGGTAATCGGTTTTACAGTTGGGTCTCGGTGCAGCGGGCTTAACAATACTTTACATTGACCCTAGAAACATCATACCTCAGATAGATTATTTGCGATCGCCTCTCTGCCACTCGGTAATCTGTCTGAGTATTTCTGCCAGTATTATGTCTAAGGTCTTATGATATATGGCTTATGGCATATACCCGATCGCAGAAGAATTTTAGAGTTGAAAGCAGATTTGAGATGTTTTTAGGTGCAAGTCCCCGGAAGCATCCGCGAGTCGCCTCTAAAATCTAAAATCGTTCGAGTGAGCGCCGAAGTCTGAAATCTCAAATCGGATGACCTATTTGTGTGAACCACCCTTATGAGTGAATCAACCCATTCCCCGCTATCGCAACCAGTTTCTAGACGCACCGCCCTCAAATTTCTCGGAGTCGGTGCTACGGGCGGGCTGCTGGGCTACTCTCGATTTTCCAAGCCCGAACCCGCCGTTTTTAAGCAAGACTCTCTTGACTTGCCGCGAATGCTGAATACACCCAAAACCGTCGCAGTTGTCGGCGCAGGCTTAGCAGGACTCGCCTGCGCTTACGAACTCAGCCAGCGCGGTTTCGCCGTGACGCTGCTGGACAAATCGCCCCAACTCGGCGGCAAAATTGCTAGTTGGCCGATACAAGTCGGGAACGAAAGCTTCATGATGGAACACGGTTTCCACGGTTTTTTCCCGCAATATTACAACCTCAAAAGTGTAGTTGAAGAACTAGAAATTACCGATAATTTTGTATCTTTAGAATCCTACGCCGTCGTCTTTCGAGACGGCAAATACCAACCAGAAGTTTTCCGACCCAACCATTCAGCTTTCCCCTGGAATATAGTTGACTTGGGGATATCTTCTCCCAACCGGCTCAAGTGGGGAATCAATCTGACAAAACCCGCTCACTGGCAAGTCTTTCGAGAAATCGGCGGTTTTCAAACTCAAAAAAGTTTCGCTCGCCTCGACAACATATCAGTTGCCGATTGGGTAAAAGGTGAATTCCCGCGCGGACTTTACGACTTGTATTTTCTACCTTTTGCGAAGTCCAGCCTCA
>JAYUGZ010000927.1:0-7209 GCA_043767465.1 Cyanobacteriota bacterium | reverse complement strand
ATGCCCTATGCCCTATGCCCTATGCCCTATGCCCTATGCCCGACAGTACCTCATCTTTCTGAGAAAGGCTATATCTCATATCAAATCTACTCTTCATCGGAATTATTTATCTCTCTGCTCTCCCTCTGTGTTCTCTGCGTTCTATAAAGGTTAAATCACCTGATGATGCAACCAGAAACGATATCACTCGTTACCCAGAGCTTCCCGATCGCAAAGAAACCAGCCATGAAAACCGAAAAACCGCTACTATAAACCAGAAAATTCTATAAGTTCCGGCAGTTCGGTATGATTGAGCCAATACTCACCAAAATTCTGCATCATTTCCGATAAAGAAGCAAACCCGACAGGTTTAACTAAATAAGAATTCACTCCTAAATCATAAGCTAGATTGACATCAACTGTCTGCCTAGAAGAAGTAAGCATCACCACCGGCAAGCGTTTTAGTTCCGGCTGCTGCTTCAGCCAACCGAGAACCTCGTGGCCCGATCGCCTGGGCAACTTCAAATCTAGTAAAATTATCCTAGGCAAAGGATAGCGATCGCGATCGCTGTATTCTCCGTCACCATTTAAATAAAAAACCGCTGCATCTCCATCTCGGACAATTTGCAGCGAAATATTAATAAAAATCTGATTGCGAAAAGCCCGCTGCATCAACAGAATATCAACGGGACTATCTTCCACCAGCAAAATCGTCTGCGTTTGCGTCATCCTTTCCTCAGTTGTATCCAAAATCGACTGCCCTGTCCTAATTGAGATTCAACCCCAACTTGACCGCCCATGCGATCGACTGCTTTTTGTACAATAGCCAATCCTATACCAGTTCCGGGGTAAGACTCGATACCGTGCAGCCGTTCAAAGACGCGAAAAATCCGTTTTTGATGTTCTGGAGCAATCCCGATGCCGTTGTCTTCTACCCAAAGACGGATTGTGCGATCCTGTTCTAGGGCTTCGCTAACGGGCAATTGGCCGCTGGCAACGAGCAACTGCGAATGCTCCCACTGTCCCACTATCCCCCTTTCACATTCTCCCGCTGTCTGTCTGTCTGTGTCTCCTTCTTGAGGCAGCTCAATTTCCTCGGCCCATATCTGCACTTGTGGCGATGCGCCAGCCACAAATTTTATAGCATTGGTGAGCAGATTTGCGATGACTTGAACTAAAGTAACGCGGTGGGCAATTACCGCAAATAAGGGCGATCCCACGCTGATTTGAGCGCCGCTGGATTTAGTATCAGCTTGTACCATCGCAATTGCCTCAGCGACAGCAGATTGTAACTCTACAACTTGCAGCGATAAATCACTGCGGCTCAGGCGGCTGTATGCTAGCAAATCTTGAATCAAATCTTCTAATTGTAGCCCACAATTCACAATTTGCTGGGCATATTCTTGACCTAGTTCGTCAAGTAGATCGCGGTAATCTTCTAACAAAGCTTCAGCCAATCCCTGCATTCCCCGCAAGGGAGCGCGCAAATCGTGGGCGACGGTATAAGTGAAAGCTTCTAATTCTTCGTTAGCTGCTTGCAGTTGATTGGTGCGGAGTGCGACTCGCTGTTCCAAAGTAGCATTGAGCATCCGAATTTCGGCTTCTGCTTGTTTGCGCACAGTTACGTCAATGGCGGTACTAATTACTAAACTTCTGCCGTCGGAAAGCTTGCCTAGAGATGCTGAATAAAAGTCCCAAATTCGACTGTCGCCGCTGGCTGTGGCGATCGTGTATTCGCCTTCAGAAAGGCGCGCGTTTAATTGGTGCAGCGCTTTAATATCTCGTTGTACTAGCGATTTGTGACTGCCGTAAGCTTTTTCTGTCCAATCTTCAATTGTGCGAATTTCTGAGGATTCGTAGCCCGAGATTTCTGTCCAAGCGCAGTTAATTTGCAAGACTTCTCCGTTTTCAGCGTGCAGCATAATTGGTAGCGGTGCGTTGAGAATGGCGAGGCGGAAACGTTCTTCGGTTAATTCTAGGGAGTGGCGATCGTCTTCTAGCTGTTCTAGCAGTTGATTTTGCTTGATTTCGGTATTGTCGCGCAAAATGCGATCGCGCTGCACCAAATAGTAAACTAACAGCATCAACAGCAAATCTACTGAAGCAGCAACGGTAAAAGTCAGGATTGTCAAATTAGCGCTGGCTTGAGATTCTCGGGCGCGCTGCTGCAATAGTTGAGTTTCTTCGGCAGTCATGGCGACTATCTGCTGCCGAATGCCGCCCATGATTTGCTTTCCCCTACCGTTTTTTACTATCTGCACGGCTGCTTCTAAGTTTTTTTCGCGCCGCAGAACGATCGTTTCTTCAAGTTCGGCTAATTTAGAGTCGATCGCAATTTTCACGTCGCGAATCCGCTGTTGCTGCCGGTTGTTGTCGGCGGTTAGCTGCTGCAATCCGTTTACTTGTGCGTTGACGCGGGCGATCGCGCTGTGATACGGTTCTAAATAACGTTCTTCTCCCGTCAGCAAATAACCGCGCTGTCCGGTTTCAGCATCTTTTAAGGTAGAAAGCGTCGCTTCGAGTTCGGTTAAAACTCGGTGAGTGTGGCTCACCGAGCGTTCGTTTTCGATTAAATTGAGAGTATTGCGGTAGGAAGTTGCCGCATTGAAAACTAGCAGCGCCAAGGCCATTCCGATACCTGCGGTGATTTGGCGAGTCAGCGATTTGTTCATTAAATACTCGCTGCGCGAGTCCTGCTTTTTTTTATTTTAATTAGATGTGGGCGATGAATTTTTTGCTCGGGCAGACACGGCTGCCAAAGCAGATAAATTTAAGGCTCAAATGTGCGATCGATCTTGTTTTTAGTCTAGTCTCGATCGCCCTCGCATCCCTCTTAAGTAGGAGACGGCAAACAGATTATCTCTCGCTGCCAGCAAAGCTCAATTGACTATTTTCTGTGGCATCGCTTTTCTTGCTTTGACAATTTGCGATCGCGGCGCCAAAAAAGGAGTTTTTACCTATTGACTTCACTTGATTTCTGAGTTATATTTTAGATAATCGAAGTGGTGACTTTGATTTGAAAATTTCCACTATTTCCATTATTAAATAATACCTTTTCCAGCGGGCTTTGTCAAGCTGTTTACCCAAAAAAAAAGGCGAATTTTTAATAATTTATTAAAAAAATATTTGGTGGCGACGCAGGGGAGAAATTACTAGGGAAACGAACCGCAGATCAACGCAGATCGACTCGGATAATTGATTGTATGGTACCAGAGAAATTGGAGTATCTAGTCTGAGAAAGTGATGATTGCGAGTGCAGTCCCGAAAGAAGATGAGTCTTGGACGCACCCAAACAAAGAAACCGGGTTTTTGAACCGAGATTGAGGGTTTTGGGCAAATATTTTGGTAAAAAACCCGGTTTCTGGTCGCCCGCGCGCAAATCTAAAGATAATTAGGCAACAGCAGCGGCTTTGAGGGCAAAAATGCGATCGATCGCATCTTCAACCACCTTATCAGGAGTGGAAGCACCCGAAGTCACGCCCACGACAATATTACCATCAGGGAGCCAATTTTGGGCCACGACTAAATCTCCGCCTAAAGGCTTGTGTTCGATCCGATTTCCCGGTAGAATGCGCTCGGCAGAATCAATGTGGTAGGAAGGAAGCGTTTTGTCGATCGCAATTTCCTGCAAGTGAGTAGTATTAGAAGAATTAAAACCGCCAATCACCAACATCAAATCCAACTTCTCCTCAACCAAATTCAACATAGCATCTTGCCGTTCCTGAGTCGCATCGCAGATAGTATTAAAACTCAGAAAATGTTCGTTAAGATTCTCCGGCCCAAACTTGCGCATCATCGTCTTTTCAAACAACTTGCCAATATTTTCGGTTTCAGTTTTGAGCATAGTAGTTTGGTTAGCAATCCCGACACTTACCAAATCGCGATCGGGGTCAAAACCAGCCGAATAAGCCTTGCTAAACTTAGCAAGAAACTCATTTCTGTCGCCACCGTGCAAGATATAATTGCTGACATATTCAGCTTCCTGCAAATTCAACACAATTAAATACTTATCAGCAAAAGAACTGGTAGCCACAGTTTCTTCGTGCTTGTACTGACCGTGAATAATCGAAGTGTAATCTTTCTTCTTGTGCTTCTCAACAGTATTCCAGACCTTAGAAACCCAAGGACAAGTAGTATCAACAATCTTGCAGCCCTTATCATTCAGCAACTGCATTTCTTGGACACTAGCGCCAAAAGCAGGTAAAATTACCACATCGCCGCTATCGACCACCGAAAAATCTTTCTCCCCCTTTTCAACAGCAATAAAACCTACTTCCATATCTCGCAAATGCTGATTTACAGAAGGATTGTGAATAATCTCATTAGTAATCCAAATCCGTTCCGAGGGGAAGTGCTGGCGAGTCTCGTAAGCAATAGCCACAGCGCGTTCCACCCCCCAGCAAAAGCCGAAAGCTTCAGCCAGCCGGATCGTAACTGCGCCACGTTCGAGCCTGTAGTTGTTGTCGCGAATTTGCTGGATCAGACTGCTCTGATAAGCTGTCTCCATCACATTCGCAACCTCAGCTTGGTGTCCGAAACCCTTGCGGTGGTAGTTTTCAGACTGTTGGAGCGATCGTTTAAAAGCTTTAGTATCCATGCGGTATCGAGTTGAAATCTAGGTTAATTACCTTTGATTTTAGAAGGCCTGGGTGCGATCGGGATTATTTGCTTGAGTTGGGAACAGCGGTTAAGGTGTTTATATTGTCAATCAGAGGGAAGAAGAAATGAACCGCGAAGCCGAAGGAGTCTTCACGGTTCATTAAAAAAAATCAAAAAAAAGCGTATAGACGCAGATAACTGCATCTCTACGCGATCGAACTTATCGATAAAATCAGCCCACCTTCTTCGGCGCAAAAGGAGAACCAGATTCAAACGAACTGAAACCACCGGCAAAATCCTCGCCGTAAGCTTCTTCGCCGTGTTGGCCGATATCCAAACCTTGGTCTTCAGCAGATGAGGACACTCGCAATTCCATAAACTGCCCCAGAATTTTCAGGATGACAAAAGTGCCGACAGCCGCAAACACGTAAGTAGCTAGAACGCCTACAAACTGAATCCCGACTTGCCCCGGATTCCCGGCAAACAGCCCGTCATTTCCGGCAGCGTTAACCGCTTTAGTCGCAAACACGCCAGTCAGAATCGCGCCCACAGTTCCGCCGACGCCGTGAATCGGGAAGGTGTCCAAAGAGTCGTCAAATCCCAGCTTAGCGCGCAAGCTAACGGCAAAGAAGCAGCAAACCGCAGCGATCGATCCGATCAAAAGCGCCCCCACTGGAAGCACGTATCCAGCCGCAGGTGTGATGCCCACAAGTCCCGCTAGGAAACCGCTGGCAATTCCGACTGCTGTGGGTTTGCCTCTGAGTACCCATTCGATGATTGTCCAAGTTAAACCGCCGGCTGCTGTAGCAATCATCGTCGTAACAAAAGCTACTGTTGCTAAAGAACCGGAACCCAAAGCACTACCGCCGTTGAAGCCAAACCAGCCGAACCACAGCAGCCCAATTCCCAGCAAGACGTAGGGTACGTTGTGGGGGGTGTGGGGGTTGTTCAAGTGGTCTTTGCGGGGCCCGATTACCCAAGCTGCGACTACGGCTGATACGCCGGAACTGATGTGCACGACTGTGCCGCCGGCAAAGTCTAATGCTCCGATCGCCCCCAGCCAGCCTTTACCCCAAACCCAGTGGGCTAAAGGTGAGTAGATGAAGGTTGACCACAGCAGCACGAACCAGAAATAGGTTTTGAATGTTACCCGTTCGACGATCGCCCCAGAAATCAATGCTGGAGTGATGATGGCGAACATCATCTGGTAAACCATGAAGACTTGGTGGGGTATTGTCGGTGCGTAGCCGATCGGATCTGGTTTGTCGGCGACGACGTTGTTCAAGAACATCCAGTCGAAGCCGCCGATCACGCTTTCGAGTCCTTTGCCGAACCCTTTAGCATCCAGGTTGCCGGGAGTGACATCAAAAGCTAAGCTGTAACCCCACAGCGTCCATGTGACGCCGATCAATCCCATCATCACCAAACTCATCATCATGGTGTTGAGGACGTTGCGCGATCGCACCAGTCCTCCGTAGAAAAACGCAAGCCCCGGTGTCATCAGCAGTACCAGTGCTGATGACACCAACATCCAGGCTGTATCGCCGGTGTCGATCGGATTCGCCACCACCGCAGCAGCCGCAGGAGCAGCAGCAGGAGCATCTTGAGCTAAGGCATTGTTCATCAGTGGCCAACTTAACAGCCACAGTGCGAGGATGCCGATGGTCAAACTTTTTTTGAGCACGTTATTTTTACCTTCTAATAGTCAGCAATTTGCAGGGAAGACCGAGCCGATTTTTAGATGTGAGGATTTCAGATGCAATAGTTATTTCGTTTTAAGTCCCTGTTTTAGCGGAACAAATCTTTAATAGATAATCCCCCAATCCTCAAGACTCGGACTTTACAGAGCCGAACTCATCTAAATTCGTCAAGTATCAATCCAATACTTTCCGCCTTCTGGATTGCACCATTTGTCATAACAGTTATTCTGTATCAGTGTATACTAAATTCTAAACATCATATTTCCTTAATCTATCCCGAGGTACTTGACATAACCTGTGGAAGCAGAGTAAAGGTTGTTGGGGAGAGTGGGATAGGGGGAGAGTGCGGCAGTGGGAGCATTTTTCTTCCCTCTTCCTTCTTCTTTCTTCCCTCTTCCTTCTTCCTTCTAACTAATTTTTCAACTGCATCTGACCAAACATTTGCAGGGCCGATCGCCAAACCAGATAACCTCGATCATTAAGGTGCAATCCGTCTGTGCTGAGTTCGGTTGGCAAATTGCCGTCAGCATCCGCAAACAGTGGCTGCAAATCCAGATACAAAACATTTTCAGAAGTAGCAATTTCTTTGAGCCGCCGATTGATGGCGCGAATCCGACTGTTAGGAATTGCCAACAGCCGATCGCGATTTTCCCAAGTAGATTGTTCCCCGCTGTGGGGCAAAATCGACTGCACCACCACTTGTGCTTTGGGGTGAGCCCACCGCAAATCGCGGATAATCTGGCGCTGGTTGTCCAAAATCCCTTCGTCGCTGGCCCCTCGCAATAAATCATTAATCCCGATCATCACAAATACCGTATCGGGCATAGTGCGATCGAACAACTGCAACCGCTTCAGCAAACCTACGGAAGTCTCCCCCGAAATCCCTTGATTGAGCCAAAGGCGATCGGGCGGTAACAGTTTCGTCGGAAAC
>JAYUGZ010000926.1:0-7210 GCA_043767465.1 Cyanobacteriota bacterium | reverse complement strand
TGAATAGTGGGCATGAGTTACGGCATTTCTAGCTTTTTGCTGAATATAGTGATTTGGCGGCATCCGCACTGAAAGTCCCTTCCCCTCTGGGGGGACGGGATGAATGAAAATAATTATGGGTAAGTGAGGATACCAGACTCTATATAGTACACGAATCGAGTTTTTTTGGCAAGAAATTTGCCGCAGCACGCGATCTTTCCTTGCAGCAAGTGCAAGTTGCGACTTACCAGCGTCTGGGGCGAAGGGTAGTGGCTGAGTATAATTTAAGCGCAACTGTGATGCGGGTTACAGCGGCCAGCAAAATATAGAACGGTCGATATTTTGCTCGAACTACTATTTTTGCGAGACGCCCATCAACTCCAACCTGCGAGATCATCACAGTCAAAGGCGGATCGATATCACATAAAGTTATCTAAAATTGCCAGAGAATAAGAAATATACATGGAGTTGACCGCAGATGACAACCAAAACTTATATTCCTGAATATACAATCTCGGAAGTTTACTTGAACATTTGGAAATCAGGTAAGATCGATCCGACAGTGTTCCACCAGATTCAATACGAAATTAATTCTCAGAGTTTAAGAAGCTCAGACGATCGCAAAATTGTCAGCCGGCTGCTCTATGCAGTGCGGCGGGGATGGGTGTCAGTCATGGAGTGAGTTGCTTGCAAGTTTTAAACTTACTGCGATCTGGCAAGGGCAAACAGCGGTTCCCCGTGAATGAGATTTAAGTTTTTACTGAAAATCTCCTTCCTAAAATTATAAAAATTCAAGATAGATTCACTGCTGTTGAAAGGCAACATTCAGGTAAAAGGACAGGGTATGTTTAATTCTACAGAACTGCTGATCGAGGCTTTCATTAAACAACTGGAGAACGGGTACAGCCGCACTTATGGAGGCTACAAATCAGACTATGCCGACATTATTGCCTGGGTAGGAGCAATGGCGTTAGAAAACATCGCCAGCAGCGACGCTCTTTATCACAATGTAGAACACGCCATTTGCATTACCTTAGTCGGTCAAGAAATATTGCGGGGAAAACACATTCGCAAAGGCGGAGTCTCCTGCGAAAACTGGCTGCACTACATCATTTCTTTGCTGTGCCAAGATATCGGATATGTCAAAGGAGTTTGCCGGCAAGACCAAGCATCAGCAGGATTGTATGCTACGGGAAAAGATGGCATGAGAATTGCACTGGCGAACGGTGCAACAGCCGCCAGCCTAGCTCCTTACCGAGTTGACAGAGCTAAACTATTCATTGACGAGCGCTTCGGCAACCACAAGCTAATTAATGCTGAGATAATTAAGCAGAACATAGAACAGACTCGTTTCTCGGTGCTTGACGGCAACACTGACGAAGATGCAGTTAATTATTCTAATTTAGTTCGCGGTGCTGACTTGATAGGTCAGCTCAGCAACCCGCAATATTTGCAGAAAATAGGAGCGCTGTTTTACGAGTTGGAAGAAAGCGGTGCTACTAAAGTTTTGGGCTACCGACATCCGGGCGACTTGCTGCAAAGCTACTCTAAGTTTTACTGGAGCGGCATTTATCCTCACATCAGCGAATCTCTGGGTTACTTGCAGTTGACCCAAGAAGGCAAACAGATTGTCGCTAGTTTGTACGCTAACGTATTTCGCATGGAACACGAACGTTCCGATTCTGAGGTGGCTTGAGGGAAGGGGAAGATCGAAGACAAGTTTTGAGTCCGTAATTGCGACGGTTGCGTTAAAGCTGAAGGCTTTTTGAGCGAGTATTTTATTAAATTCAATACAAATACAGCACTTTCCATGTTGACGTTAAAAAGCCTGAGAGCATTTGGTCTCAGGCTTTTTTAGCTAGATTGTTAACTGCTTATAGCGAATGTCGCGCTAGCTTAAGCGGAGGATTTGGTTTCCTCGGCGACTTGCTCGTTGCTGGGCAATTCCAGACAGTAACCGGCTCCGTATACGGTTTTGATGTACCGAGGATGGCGGGGATCGGGTTCCATCTTGGTTCTCAGATGTCTGATGTGTACGCGAATAGTTTCGATGTCGTCGTCGGGGTCGTAACCCCACACTTCTTTGAGAATTTCGCTGGGAGAGACTGTCTGACCGTGGCGCTGGAGCAAGCAGTGCAGCAACTCGAACTCTAGGTGAGTCAGTTTGACGGTATTCACGTACCAAACAGCTTCAAATCTTTCGGGGACAAGGGTCAGCGGCCCGTAATTCAGGATTTCGGAGTGTTTCGCTGCTTGGGGGATGCGGTCTGTGCGTCTCAGCAAGGCTCGCACTCGCGCCAGCATCTCTTCTAGCTCAAAGGGTTTGGTCAGGTAATCGTCGGCGCCGGAGTTGAAGCCTTCTACTTTGTCTTGAGTTTGACTTAAGGCTGTCAACATCAAGACTGGTATGTCGGATGTGCGATCGTCACGCCGCAACCGCTGACACACTGTGAATCCGTCTACTCTAGGTAGCATCAGGTCTAGCATGATCAAGTCGGGCAGCATTTGTATTGCCAGTGCCTGACCTTTGATGCCGTCTTCTGCCTGGGTGACTTCGTAGCCAGCCATTTCGAGGTTGACGGCTACGAGTTCCGCGATCGCCGCGTCATCATCAATAACAAGTATCCGAGGCATCATCATTTATCTCACCGCTAACCAGATGGCGGACGATACAGCCTTCTGGGGGTTCCAGGTAACTTTAAAGAGCAATTTTTTAATTTTAAGCTTCATTAAGGATTATAAGGTTCATTAAGAACTTTCTGCTGTTTGTGAATATTCTTGTACTAATCATAAGCCCTCTTGAGCACTTATCAGAAAACTGTGCGCCAAAAATCTTGCTGGATGCAGATTTTTGGGCGGCAATAACAGCCTCAACTTTCTTCTGGGTGCGCCTGCTTCATAGAATGACGCTAACGGTAGTCCGCTGCTTGGATACCCACCTTAATCGTTAACTGTTAATTGTTAAAGTTTGTTAAGTTTAGTTGAATTTTTTTTTTTTTCGAGGCCTAGGGCTTGCTTTTGAGGTGTATTGAAGGTATAATCTAATAATGGGAGTGTGACTTGTTGTAAAAAAATTGCTCACAGTTCCATTATTAAATGGTATCAGACAAAAATCTAGTAGTCAATCCCCCAACCTGGAAAAATTAGGCCGATTTTTTGGAAGTGGGGCTAATTTTTTTTTAATCGCCCTCATCATTAGTTAAACAACGGATAAAAACCGCGTAACTACCGATAACTAGCTAGTTGGCTCTTGCGGAGACGGAGTATTTTTGCTCGGAACCGTCGGCTTAGAGTCTAATTTTTGGAAGTAAAGACCGCCGATCGCAGCTAAGAATATTGTATAACCAATGGCTTGCAAAAGATAGATTTGATCTCTGTATCCAAATAGTGCTTTGAGAATTACTCCCGGAAATTGCCGATCGGGCAAAACTCCCGATGCATTCCACACCAATGGGCCTAAAATACAAGAGTGAAGGAGTGCGGTGCGATCGTAAAAAACACAAATCGCTGCATACTGGCTATCCATCTGCGACAAAATCCCGGCGGCTTGGTCAAAATGTTTCAGCGCCGACACCGACAAACCCGCGACAATTAGCAGCAACAAAATCCCCATCAACTTAAAAAACAGGCGGATATCAATTTTGACACCCCACTTAAACAGCAGCGCGCCAATGATTGCGGCGCCAGTCAAACCGCCCAAAGCGCCTAAAGCGGGACTCAAACCCTGTTGAAATTGAGCGCTGACAAATAAAACTGTTTCAAAACCTTCTCGCAGTACCGCAATGAAAATTAAGCCAAATACGCCCCAGCCGGCATTGGTATTTTCTGTCAAAGCTACTGTAACCGCCCCTTCAACTTCAGTTTTGAGAAAGCGCGCTTGCTGAGTCATCCAAATTAGCATCCAGCTTAGCATGGCGATCGCCACAATTCCCAACACACCCTCTAATAGCTGTTTAATTACTGGTGCGTAAGGCTGATTAGATGTCGATAGTGCTGCTAGCAATCCATTAAACAATACTCCCACAAAACCGCTCGCAGCAATGCCGGCTCCCACACCGGCATAAACCCAGGAATTAAGGTGACTTTGCTCGGCTTTTTTCAAGCAAGCGAGCACAATTCCCACAACTAAGGCTGCTTCGACACCTTCGCGCAGAGTAATGACAAAAGTCGGTATGGCTTCACTAAAATTCATTTCCATAAAGTTCGTAGTGAGGACTTCAGTCCTCCATAAAGTTTGATAGTTCGGACTTCAGTCCTCCTTTCCGAGACTTTTAGTTAATAAGGACTAAAGTCCTTACTACAAACTAATTCGATTAATAATTAAGGATTGCGGGCTATTACTTCCCTTAACTGAAATCCCTCAGCATTTTTTTCAGTTCTACTTGGTGCAGTTCTTCTTGACCGATTAGGGTGCGGGCATATTCTTCCAAGTAAACGCTGGCGTCTGTTACGACTTCAAGTAAAGATTTATACTTTTCCAGAGCTTTTTTCTCGTGATTTAGACTTTCTTCTAAAAGGTCTTTCACTGAGTGTTTGTAGGTTTCTTCAATCGTAGCAATTTTTTGGCTGGGATGCCCTTCTAAACCTGTGAGAATTTCTCCTGCTTGTTGCGCGTGGAGTAGGGATTCAGTTGCTTGTGCTTTAAAAAATTGCACGATGGGGATACGGTTTGGGCCTGTCACCATCAGTGAATAGTGAGTGTAGCGCACAACTCCTGCTAGTTCCCATTCCATGATGGTGGCTAGCAGTTCTTGGGTTTTTTTATCGTCAAGTTCTTTCATTTGTGGTTTTTGATGTAGAGTGCAATAAAGCGCAATGTTTAGGATATCATATTTTTTGATTGAATGGAATTTAGGCAAACAGTGTGTTTTTTAAGACATAAAGCGGTAAGGCGCGGACTCCGCACCCTACTGCATAGATATTGCGTCTTTTTCATGATTTCAGAAAAAACGAAAAGCAAGGCGCGCGTCACGCACCTTGCCGGATAGTTTGTGGCCTCAGTTAGGGGTTAACTTCCAAGATTCCATTAGGAGCAAACACTACGGTAAACTTGGCTGCGGGTACTGCACCACTGTTACTCTCAGTCTGGGAAGACTTCTGCAAGTTTGGCAGGGGAGTTTCTTGGGTGAAATCCTTGGCTGGTTGATTGAGTGGTTCGACATTTGCGATCGCCCCGTCAAGACTCGCACTCACGCGATACACTAGATTTTGTGTGAAGGTAGGGTTAGTTTGCCAACCTTGATTAATGCGATCGTACAATTTCAGGCTTAACTCTTGTAGTTTAGCGCGATCGGTAATTTCTGCTGTCTGATTAGTCCCATTGACCGCCTGAGCTTCTTGCTGACCTGCTGATACAGGCACAGCTTGCACAGTCTTGTCTGTACCGCTACTCGCAATAGCCGGTTCAGAAGACTGATTAGCAAAAGGTACAATCTCAGGAGACTTTTCAGGCAGTTGTTTTTGACTGTCAGCAACTACAGCCGGAAGCGCACCGCTACTCGCAATAGCTGTTTGGGCCGGCTTATCAGCAGCCTTAACATCTGCTGCCGTACCATCAGGCTTTTTCCACTCCATTGTCAAAGACTTGACATAAATACCGTGAAACTTTTCTTTTTGCGTAACTCGAAACATCGCAATTGGATAAGTCACAAAACAAAGAGTCAAAACTCCCACACAAGCCCAAACTATTTTGTGCATCTCCTTCGCAGGGAGTGGCTTATTTTTTGGTTCCATCAATCAAACCTCAGATTACTTAAGTTAACGGCAAATAGGGGAATAGAGGATGCCAACACATAGCTGTAGAAGCAACCAACAAACTAATCATCCATACAAATATGGTGCGGCTTTTAATGTTCTTGTTTTTCCAGAGAGTGTGGAGAATCGGCCAACTAATCAGCCAACCCACAAGCAACATGGTTTCCTTGCCCGTATAACTGCCGATGTTTCCCCACAATTCATCATTAGTCTTGCTTCCCGGAATCCAAGTGCCAAGATTCCAAACAATTTTCTCTATGGCTTTGGATGTGTCTGAAAAGTGGTGAGTCACCATCATTGTGAAACAGCCAATTGCTGCACTAATCAATGCCGCTGCTGCCGGGCCGGAAACGCTAGGTGCAGTTTCTGAGCCTTCAGATAAACCGCTGGGAAACTGTTTTAATTTGCTCCAGAATTTACCGTAAGCAGGTTCACTGTCAGCAGAACTTTGTCGATATAACTGTCTTGTCATTTCAAAATTCTCCTAAATTTAGTCATTACTCGTTTGTCATTAGTTCCGCAACTAAAAGCGACTACAAACCGATACGATTCAGTTAAACAACTGATTTATCCGATCCCATTTTAGTTAATTGAGAAGCGTCATAGTCTTGGCGATTGCTGCGCTAAGAGCTCGCAATGAAATGAACATTAACCCAAGCGTATTGGACTACAAAGCGCGAATTTTAGCAACACCAAGTCCGCTCACCATACCGCCCATTGCAAAAAACATGATTGCTGTCAAAGCGACGCAGGTTGCTGTGAGAACCGGACGATTTTTTTTGTCTAAAATTGAGTCGCCGTAGTTCCACAAAATCCACGCGCAAGCTACTGTCAAAGGCAAGGTAAATAGCACGCTAAATTCGTGATATTCCATCAAAACGTACTGCCCTAAAGGCGAGTTTTCTTTCAGCCAAGCCCTAGCTCCGCCAAAATCTGCGCCGGCTCGATAACGCATATAAGCCCAGTTGCCGGTAGCGATGGCTAAAAAACTCAAAAGAGTTGACCAAAAGGCTAAAGTACGCATTTGTGGCAAGATTTTACCGGCACCCCGCAGCAAGGGAAATGCGAGATGTCCTGTATAAACCATGACGACTAATGCCAGCATTGCACCGGTGCCGTGAATTGCTCCCATCCACCGCTGCCAAGGGCTGGGATGCAATAGGTTGACTAAGGGTAAAAACAGGAATAAACCGGCGGATAAAAAGCTCAGTCCGTAGATAGTAACTTGAGCGATATCTAACTGTCTGGGAAATTCTGAGGGAGCTAAATCGGTAGTTGAGTCTGGTGTTGAGTGTTGCACGGCTGGCAAACTTCCTGTAGGTAGTGCGCAAAATTACTTGAGAATAATTGCATTAGTGTTTTAAGTTTTTTGAGAATACGGTCGGTGCCGAAAGAGCCGTGAAGCGTAGCTATCCCGTAGGGAATCGCACTTTCACGCGATCGACCACCGTAAAAACACTGCTTCAGACAGATTGAC
>JAYUGZ010000925.1:0-1046 GCA_043767465.1 Cyanobacteriota bacterium | reverse complement strand
CGGCACTGCCCAAGGAGTGTCAACTTAAGCCTGAAACCCTGATAAATGTCGCTTTTAGGCAAAGTCTAGATCCCCCTCGCATCCCCCTTAAGAAGGGGGACTTTGAGAAGACTCCTGTCCCCCCCTTCTTAAGGGGGGCTAGGGGGGATCGAGGCCTAATCGTCAAACAGCAGACCGGTATTACGTTTGACGTTAAGTTGACACTAATGGGCACTGCCGTGTCCTCCGTTAGCATCAGAATGATGCTAACGGATTTGATACGATCTCAAAACGAAAGCCCCGACTTCTTAAATAAGTCGGGGCTCTATCAGCAGAACATTTACTGACTCAAAGATTTAGATTTCTTCCAAATCTTCCATATTGTCTACAACATCATCATCAACATCATCAATATCATCAACATCATCAACATCTTCTACATCTTCTACAGGAGCGACAGAATTAGCAGAAACCACAGCACCAGTCTCAAGTTTCTTTTTAACTAGCTGCTCAATTTCATTTTTGAAATCGACATTTTTCTCCATGTGTTGGATCACTTTGTCTCGTCCTTGAGCTATGTTTTCGCCGTTGTAGCTATACCAAGAACCTTTTTTCAGAATCACTCCCATTTCGTCTGCCAAGTCAGTCAGACAGCCTAAAGTAGAAATGCCTTTACCAAATACAATGTCAAATTCGGCAATGCGGAAAGGGGGAGCAACTTTATTTTTAGCAACTTTAACTTTCGTGCGGTTGCCGTATTCTTCGGTACCTTTTTTCAAGCTTTGAATGCGGCGAATGTCGAGCCGCACGCTGGCGTAGAATTTGAGTGCGTTACCGCCGGTTGTGGTTTCGGGGTTGCCGTAAGTGATGCCGATTTTTTGCCGCAATTGGTTGAGGAAAATGACGGTACAGCCGGATTTACCGATGTTACCGGTGATTTTTCGCAAAGCTTGGCTCATCAAGCGCGCTTGCAAACCCATGTGGGAGTCGCCCATGTCGCCTTCGATTTCGGCGCGGGGGACGAGGGCGGCTACGGAGTCAATGACTACGATATCGACGGCGACGGA
>JAYUGZ010000924.1:0-2924 GCA_043767465.1 Cyanobacteriota bacterium | reverse complement strand
GGTGGCTGGGGTCAACTGCGAGGGGAGTGAGTACGGGAAATACTTGTTCTTTGAAGTAGCGGTGCAAGTAATTTCGCTGTTCTTGATTGAGGTCAATGTAGTCAAGAATGTAGATGCCGCTTGCTGCTAATTTTGGCCGCAGAGTTTGCTCAAAATACGAGTGCTGCTGAGTAACCATCGGCAAAAGCCGCTTGTTGATGCTATCTAGCTGTTCTTGGGGCGTGCGGCCGTCGGAGGTCAATTTGCTGACTTTTGCTTCTACTTGCTGTTTGAGGGCTGCTACCCGCACCATGAAGTATTCGTCTAGGTTGGAACTGAAAATAGCCAGAAATTTGAGTCTTTCTAGGAGGGGCGTGCGGGGGTCTAGGGCTTCGTGGAGCACGCGGTTATTGAATTCCAGCCAACTCAGTTCTCGGTTGAAGTAGTATTGGGGGTCGCTGAGGTTGATTTCGGTGTAGGTTTTGGCGGGAGTCTTTTTTTGCTTGGACATGGTTTGGGGGAGTCTTGGGGAGGCTCGGTTGATGGCATCGGTAAATTAGTATTGTAGGTTAAAGGACAGCAGTGGCGGGCGATTGAGCGGCGGGCGATTGAGCGGCGGGCGATTGAAATCGCGCCTACACAAACAAAACCCGCCTACGCGGGTTGAAGAGGAAGAGCGATCGAAGTTTATGGTTTAGGTGGATAAAAAAGATCATAAACCCAGATTTAGGATTAAAAACTTTGACATTTCTTAGTCCGCGCAGGCGGACATCGTTTGTGTAGACGCGATTTCAATCGCCGAGTCATCTCCGACATTTCTGAGTCCGCGCAGGCGGACTTCGTTTGTGTAGACGCGATTTCAAGAGACTGTTGGCGAATGTCTGAGGGGTTTCACCCCTCAGACATCGCCGTCCTGAATAGGCAGAATGATTGTGTAATCACGCAGCATATTAAATAATCTATTATGACTCTTCACCCCCGCGACTGGTCGTCTATTCCAGAAATGACAGCAACTGTTGCACGAACGTCCTTTCCCAAAGGAAATCCATATATGAAAATGCGCGACGAACTCGGAGTGTTGTACTGTGATAGTGACTTTGTAACCTTGTTTCGAGCTGACTGTGGTCAAAGTGCTTTATCACCAGGGCAATTAGCATTAATCAGTGTGATGCAATTTGCCGAGGGATTGACTGACCGACAAACAGCAGAAGCGGTGAGAAGTCGTATAGATTGGAAGTATGCTTTGGGACTAGAAATTACTGATAGCGGCTTTGATTATTCAGTTTTAAGTGAATGGAGAAGTCGGTTAATTGCTGCGGGACGTGAAAGTCAATTACTCGCTCAAATGCTAGCACATTTTCAAGATAGGGGATGGCTCAAAGCCAGGGGGAAAGCCAGAACTGACTCAACCCATGTCATCGGAGCCATCCGCAAAATGAACCGTCTAGAATGCGTGGGAGAAACTTTACGCCATGCCTTAAATCAGTTAGCCACTGTTGCTGATGAATGGTTATTAACAGTAGTTAATCAGGATTGGTCTGAACGTTATAGCACGAGATTTGAGCAATATCGCTTGCCAAAATCTGAAACTGAAAAACAAAGCTTGCTATTGACTATTGGCTGTGATGGTCATCACTTATTGTCGGCTTTGTATGACCCTTTTAGTCCTGAATGGTTACGTCAGCTCAAAGCTGTAGAAATTTTACGCTGTGTCTGGATACAGCAATATGGGTGGTCGTCCGGCAAAGTTTATTTGCGAGAAGCTGATAATTTACCGCCCCACAAGCAGTTAATTACTTCCCCTTATGATATCGAGGCTCGTAATCGGACAAAAAGAGATACTAATTGGACAGGTTATACAGTACATCTTACAGAAACTTGCGATCGAGATTTGCCTCATTTAATTACCAATGTGGAAACGACACCTGCAAGCATTGGAGATGTAGAAATGACTCAGGTTATCCATCAATCTTTAGCTGATAAACACCTGTTACCACAAGAACATCTTGTCGATACTGCTTATGTTGATGCCCAACATTTGCTCACTTGTGAAACACAATTAGGTATCGATCTCGTTGGCCCAGTACCCTCTAACTCTAGCTGGCAAGAAAAATCGCAGCAAGGCTTCGAGCTTTCTTGTTTTACGATCGATTGGGAGCATCGCCATGCTACTTGTCCGCAAGGCCAGATTAGCAAATCTTGGCATCAACGCTCGGATAACTATGGAAATCCCACCATTCAAGTACGCTTTCGTCGGCCTGATTGCGCTGCTTGTCCTGTTCGCTCTCAATGTACTCATTCGCCGACAAGCGCCCGTGTTCTTACTCTTAGACCTCAACCTATGAACGAAGCTCTAGCTAAGGGTAGGGCTAGACAACATACCCTGGATTTTAAGCAGCGTTATGCCTTACGGGCTGGTGTTGAAAGTTCCCTGTCTCAAGGAATTCGTGTTTTTGGTTTGCGCGACGCTCGTTACATGGGTCTTGCCAAGACTCGTCTACAACATATTGTGACTGCTGCTGCGATGAATCTGTCGAGAATGTGGGCGTTTTGGCGTAACATTCCGATTGGCTTGACCCGTGTCTCTCGTTTTTCTGCTCTTTTTCCCTCTGCCTCATCATAGTTCTCCTGCCAGGATTATGGGATGTTTGGTTTCACCCTTTTTTAATTCGCCAACAGTCTCTTTCAATCGCCGAGTCATCAAAGCCACATATCCGACCCATTTAAATCCCCCCAATCCAATTCTGCACCGCATCCAACAAATCATCTCCATCCACCGCAAAACCTGTTAACGGCAATTCCAGCGGTGTATCGGTAATCCAGGCGATATGAATTCCCATGTGAGTGTCGGCGAGTTTGCGGGTGAAAGATGAAAGCGCATCTTCGCAGGGACAGGAGTGCAAAATTAAGGCGATGTGCTGTTTTTGCAGGCGGTTTTTGAGTTG
>JAYUGZ010000923.1:0-2924 GCA_043767465.1 Cyanobacteriota bacterium | reverse complement strand
CGAACCCAACTGCGCGAACTCCTGAATTGCCCGCAACCTCTGCCTTGCAGCATCCGAAAGCTGGTTCTGCTTCGGATAAAACAGCCAAGCATGAGCTTGAATCCCCGCACGTCCCACCCGTCCCCGCAACTGGTACAACTGGCCCAAACCAAACTTCTGGGCGTCCTCAATCAAAATAGTATTGACACGCGGAATATCCAAACCCGACTCAATAATCGTAGTGCACACCAAAATATCGAACTCCGCTGCGCTGAAAGTCAGCATGATCGATTCTAATTCCGAAGCCTCCATTTGACCGTGGGCGATCGCAATTCTCGCCCCCGGAACCATTAGCTGCAAAGTATCAGCCAACTCATCAATCCCCTCAATCCGAGGTACAACATAAAAAACCTGACCGCCCCTGTCCAACTCTTGACGAATTGCAGTCCGCACCACCTCCAAATTGTAGGGGGATAAATGCGTCTGAATCGGGCGGCGGCTGGGCGGCGGAGTCGCAATCAAACTCATCTCCCGAATTCCCGACAGAGACATATAGAGAGTACGGGGAATCGGCGTCGCCGTGAGAGTCAAAACATCTACTTCGGTTTTCAGAGATTTAATCGCTTCCTTTTGCTTCACCCCAAACCGCTGTTCTTCATCCACCACCAACAAACCCAAATCCCGAAATTTAATCGCTTTACTCAAAACAGATTGAGTACCCACAATCACATCTAACTCCCCAGTTGCTAAGCGTTTGTGAATTTCCCGGCGCTCGGTTTCTGTGCGAAAGCGATTGAGCAAACCAACTTCGATCGGATAAGGGGAAAAACGCTCTGAGAGCGTGTGATAGTGCTGTTGGGTCAAAATTGTCGTCGGCGCGAGCAAAGCCACCTGCTTGCCCGCTGTAATTGCCTTAAAAATAGCTCTCAGAGCAACTTCCGTCTTGCCAAAACCGACATCGCCGCAGATTAGGCGATCCATTGGTCGATCGCCCTCCATGTCACGTTTCACATCCAGAGTAGCCTTCAACTGATCCGGCGTTGGTTGGTAGGGAAAAGAATCCTCTAACTCTTGCTGCCAAGGCATATCAGGAGGAAAAGCATAACCTTGTTGCTTAGCTCTTTTAGCGTAAAGATTCAGCAAATCTACCGCTACTTTCTTAACAGCTTTGCGAACTTTTGCTTTAGTTTTTTCCCAAGTTTGACCAGTCAGCTTGTTGAGATCCGGCACTTTATCGCCGACTGTCCGAAACCTGGACAGCGCCCCTAACTGATCTGCCGCGACTCTGAGAGTACCGTCAGCGTATTGCAACACCAAATATTCGCGAGTTTCCCGATCGATCGTCAAGCGTTCCAACTTCAGAAATTTGCCAACTCCGTGCTGGCGGTGCACCACAAAATCCCCCGGACTCAGCTTGTGCGGGTCAACTTTTTTAGAAGCGGCGCGGCGGCGTTTGCGGACATAGCTAAATGTAGCGAGAGAATGCTGGCCGTAGAATTCTCGATCGGTAATTAAGACAATCCGAAAAGTCGGCAGAATAAAACCTTCCAACTCTGCCAGCCCGCTGTACTTCAAAGCTATCGGAATGTGCTGCAACTGCAATTTGTCGATCGCCAAAAAGTCGCGCGGATTCACCACAAACTGAGCCGGACAGTCGTGTTCCGACAACAGAGAGACCGATCGACTAGGTTGAGCCGAAACCATAAACACCGTAAAACCGCGATCGCGCTCTTCCCGGAGCATTTGAGAGAGTTTCGCGAATTGGTGAGGCATCACCGGCACTGGCCTGCTGGACAAGTTAATCGCAGGCGTTTGGGATTTTTGAGTGGTAGAATCTTCTGCTAATTCTGAAAGTTCTAGCCTTTCAAAAGCTGCGACATCTGCGATCGATTCAGCAAAACTGCGGTGAATTTTCGGAATCTGCAAATTAGCAATCGGCAATTTTTCAGTTTCTGCATCTGCAACAACAGATTCCCGATTGCAACTTTCCCACTGTTCCTGGGCATTTTCAAACCAGCGGTTGCTATGAGCTTCGCACCCTGGCGGTTCGTCAACCAGAACTAAGGTATTTTTGGGCAAATAATCCAACAAACACGCTGGTTTCTCGAAAGCTAAACCTAACAGCCTGCGGACATATTTTTCGGCTTCATTTTCTGTGTCAACTAAGTCTATTTTGTTGATTTTGTCAAGCTTTTTTTCAGCTAAAACAGCTTTAATAATTGGGTTAAAGCTGGTAGGAGTTAACACTAATCGATCGACCTTATCGAGCGATCGCTGGTTTGAGGGATCGAACTCGCGCAGTTGATCCAAAGTATCCCCGAACCATTCCAGCCGTACCGGCAACTCCGCGGCCACCGGAAACACATCGACAATATCGCCCCGGCGGCTCCACTGCCCTTCTGTTTCCACCAGAGTTACCCGATCGTACCCCATGGAGGCCAGTTGGCGATCGAGTATCTTGGAGTCTTGAACTTCGCCTCGCTTCAGCGTCAGACAGTAGGGTTCAAAAGCATCCGGCGGCGGTAAGTGAGGCTGGAGGGCTCTTTCGGTAGCTACAATCGCGATCGGCTTAGATGCAGTGGCGCTTTTTTCTTGCTTGTCCACCAAGTCCGCCAGCACCTGCATTTGCCCCCAGGTCATTTCGTTCTCGTCGGAGTAAGATAGCTCGTAGGGCGAAGCTTCCGAAGTTGGGTAAAAATGTACTGTTTGCCAGCCCATCGCTTCTAATTGAGCTACCCAGCGGCCTGCTTCTTCGAGAGTTGCTGTCACAGCCAATAGGTTCCGCCCTTCTTGTTGTGCGAGGGCGGAAGCTACTAAACCTTTTGGTAAGCGGGCGATGCCGTTGAGTTGCAGGCAGTGGTGCCGTTTGAGCTTGTTGAGCAGTTCTGTTGCTAGGGGCGATCGCCCCAGGGTACGAATTATCGAAGAGAGAGTCATGCGCGGTT
>JAYUGZ010000922.1:0-2926 GCA_043767465.1 Cyanobacteriota bacterium | reverse complement strand
GCTCAGCGCGCATCTGACTTAACCCAGAAGTGTCATAGTCACGGAGATTGCCGCGCGTATAGCTCGCAATGACAAGAAGCGTTAAGTCAACCGTATTGACTTATAATCTCAAGCAGTTGCTGAGGGCGCTCGATCAAAAAATCGGGATTGTGTGCAGCCAAAGCCTCATGAGAATTAAAACCCCAACCTACAGCAATTACCTTAATTCCGGTTTTTCTAGCAGCGTCTATATCCCGGATTTCATCTCCCACATAAACGACTTCTTCAGGATTTCTATGCTCTCTTCTGAGCCATCTATTAATAACTTTATGTTTGCCAAAAGTTGAACCAGAGTAAATAAACGTGAAAATGTCTTCCAAGCCGTTTATTTCCAGCGATTTCAACACATTTTCTCGGGAATTAGATGTGATAATTCCCAGTTGAAACCCCAGATTTTTTAATTCCCACAAAACTTCTTTAATTCCCGGAAATAATTTAATATTGCAAATTTCACTTCGTAACTCTGCTCTCAATCTTCTAATCAGCAGGGGAAATTTGAATATAGAAATGCCAGAATATCTAAGGATTTGCCAAGAAGTCAAGTTGCTCAGTTGAGCAAGTTCCTCTTTTGTCGCCGACTTGAAACCAAATTCTGCTGACAAACGGTTGGTGATGCTCAGAAGAATATCAATTGTATCTGCTAAAGTACCGTCAAAATCGAAAATAATTACTTTGGTCATTGGGAAAAATTAAATCAGGAATGGTCAATCTCTTCTATATTACCCATTACCTGTTGATTGTTAATGCAAAAAAGATAGCAACGACGGGAATCGCACCCGCATCTCCCGGTATACTCCAGGGAATTCTATCACTTAAACTACGTTGCTGGTGGCAGCGAACCGAATCAAACGGTTGTTTTCGCCCTGTCGAGGCGACGCTCTACCACTGAACTACGCTGCCACATTTTATTATACATTTTAAATGCAACTATTTGATAATTGCAAAAATAACGCACTCTACACATAAATAACCATCAAGTAGGGTGTGTCAGTTTGGCAAAATTTTGTTCCTCACTAATAACCTCATAACTGACGCACCGCAAAAAAAGGGTGCGTCAGCAAGAGATATTTCATGTCAATCAAAATTCTGCCAACTGACGCACCCTACCGATAAATAACCCTTTTCTTCCTTCTTCCTTCTTCCGACTTCCTTCTTCCTTCTTCCTTCTTCCATCCGTTACATCCGTTACATCCGTTACATCCGTTACAGAATCCGTTGCCGAACTTCCTTCTTCCATCCGTTACATCCGTTACATCCGTTACATCCGTTACATCCGTTACATCCGTTACATCCGTTACAGAATCCGTTGCCGAACTTCCTTCTTCCTTCTTCCATCCGTTACATCCGTTACATCCGTTACATCCGTTACATCCGTTACAGAATCCGTTGCCGAACTTCCTTCTTGCTTCTCACCAAGGCGAATCAGCATAATCTTTAAATAACTTGCCATAAACATAGCGTTTATCATTTATTCCTGCATAAATCGGGTCACAAATGCGCGCCGCCGCATCTATCACATCAAAAGGGGGTTGAACGCCACGTGCTTGCATCGTTAAAACTTGAGGATGAGGGTGTAAAAAACTTACCCATCCCGGATCGACTGCATTCATAAAAATTTTGTATTTTGCGTAGTCTTTGGCGCAGGTGCGAGTCATCATGTTAAGTGATGCTTTGGCCATGTTAGTATGCGGGTGACGCCAAGATTTGTCGCCGTTAAATTGCCCTTCTTTTGAGGAAACATTGACAATATATTTGCTGTTTTCAGGAAAAATATTCATGAGCCTTTTGAGCCTGCTGTTGATAGCAAAAGGAGCGATCGCATTAATCACATGAACTTCTAATAATTCCAAAATGCTCACCTCATCGTCCTTCATCAGCCAACTGTTGAAAGGACGCAAATCCACTTGCTGTCCGTCGCTATCGTACATTCCCAGCGGAAACCAACTAGAGTTATCTTCCTCTGATATCAAGTTCTCTTGCTCTAAAGTCAAGGCTAAAGCACTTGCGGTTTGGTTGTCGAAATCTCCCGGTGCGATCGACTTTAGCACATCCCCACCCATATCCAAAAAGTGCGCTCGCGCTACCAGCGGCTGAATTTCCGCAGGCAAAATCTCGAAAGGCAGAGCTTCCAAATCCCTCAAATGCTGGTAAAATGCTGGAGGGCGACGAACGGTTTGAGCCGCATTGTTGACAATAATATCGAGTCGGGGATAGCAACAGGTGAGGTGTTCTGCAAAACGCTCAACCTTGGCAATATATCGCAAATCTAACTCGTAAACGTGCAGGCGATCGCCCCAATCGCCAAAATCAGTCTCAGCAGCATACCTTTTAGCCGCATCGCGAGCAAAACGAGTAGTAACAATTACCGAAGCACCAGCCCTCAGCAACCTCAGAGTTACAGCATAGCCAATTTTTACCCTCGCTCCCGTCACCAAAGCAAACAGCCCGTGCAAATTAGCCGTTTCGTTGCGTTTTGCATAATTAACTTCGCCACAATCCAAACACAAACCGCGATAAAAAAAATGTGACTGTTGAAAATTATTTTTGCATACAAAACAGCGTTGTAGTTTATCCATATTCAATCCATAATTGAAATCACACAAAACCAACTATCATGTCCAGGAACATCTCGAAAGATTAGCATCAGTAAAATTTGCCCCATCAATATTAGCTTGTTTCAAATTAGCACCGCTGAGATTAGCATTGCTGAAATTAACCCCACTGAGATTTGCTTTCAAAAAATTTGCTCTTTTCACCACAGCACCGCTAAGATTAGCACCAGCCAAAGTAGCTTTATTAAAATCAGCATCGCACAGGTTAGCCCCAGTAAAATCGGCTTGATAAAAATCAGCATTTGTCAAATCAGTGCTCTCTAGATTAGCACCGC
>JAYUGZ010000921.1:0-2926 GCA_043767465.1 Cyanobacteriota bacterium | reverse complement strand
TTATTTAATATGGTGCGTGATTACACAATCATTCTGCCTATTCAGGACGGCGATGTCTGAGGGGTTTTACCCCTCAGACATTCGCCAACAGTCTCTTTCAATCGCCGATTCCTTCGTTTGTGTAGACGCGATTTCAGTCGCCGATTCCTTCGTTTGTGTAGACGCGATTTCAATCGCCGATTCCTTCGTTTGTGTAGACGCGATTTCAATCGCCGATTTCTGCTGCTATTCTTATGCTAAGGGTAACAAAATTTCAAATTCGGTGCCAATTCCTAATTCCGATCGCAGTCTGAATGCACCGCCGTGTTTTCCCGTCACTATTTGATAGCTAACTGCTAAACTGGTTTCTTTGAGGGCGCGTTTTTGGGTAGAGAATGATTCTAAGATTTTTTTGTACTTGTTAGGTGACATTCCTTGCCCGTTATCTGCGATGCGAATCGACACCCAGCGCTCGTGAAGTTTATCTAGGTCGATCGCAGGTTCGGGACAGCACACTTGAGTGGTAATGTCAATCTGAGGCTGGCGATCGAAGTTTTTGAGTCCTCCACCGTTGAACTCTTTTGCCAATTCTTGACCGACTGCTTCATTAATTAATGTATTGATCGCATTGGTCAAGATATTCATAAATACTTGGTTTAGCTGTCCTGCATAGCACGGCACTGGCGGCAGGTAGCCGTAGTTTTTTACTACTTTGATTTCCCTGGTTAAACGACTTTTGAGCAGCAACAGGATGCCGTCTATGTTGGCGTGCAAGTCGGTCGGTTTGGGATAAATATCGTCGATGTGGCAGAAGTTTTGCAAGCTGGTTGCCAATTTGCTCAAACGTTCGGCTCCGGCTTTGATGCTAGCAACTGTGCGGAGGAAATCGTTCTGCAAAAAATCATAGTCTATCTCTTCTTTGAGCCGTGCTATTTCTGGCGGGGGATCGGTACAGTGCGCGTCGTAAACTGAGAGCAATTCCATTAAGTTTTTGCTGTAGTCGCTGACGTAGGTTAAATTTCCCCAAATAAAGCCTACCGGATCTAAAATTTCGTGGGCGACTCCGTTGACTAAACGGCCTAAACTAGCCATTTTTTCGCTTTGAATCATTTGTGTTTGGGCTCTTTCGTAGCGGACTTGAGTTTCTATGCCGCGAATTTGCCAGTAGGCGATGTTTAGTGCGTGAGGGTCTAAGAGGCGGTAAGATTGGGAGTCGATTTGGACGACGATTGGTTCTGACTGCAATTCGGGCGATCGGCGCAGAGCTTGTTGAGCTGCTGTCAAAATGGTTGTACTCTCTGCGAGCAATAATACTTCAACGCGAGCGTAACTGTAGAGAACTTTCAGCGGTAGGTGCAAAAATAGCTCGGGGCCTTGGGGTTTGAGCAAATATTCCAGCAGTTGCCTGCGAGATATCATGCCAGCAAACTCTCCTGCTTCTAGCAAGACGGCTCCGGGCACTAGGGGATGCTGTTCAAAGATTTCGGCAACTGCGACGGCTAAGCAGCTCGATTTAACCTGAAAGTGATACAGGGGCAAATCCCGGAGGGTAGACTCTAGGGAAAGATCTTGATGGCTGCCTTCGGAGAGTGAAGGCCCTAGTAGTTTGGAACTGAATGTATTTGACACTAGAAGTTTGAGTTGCAGAAACACCTGGAGAAATTGAAATGATCGTCTACTACTAAGCTAGTCGATCTTTTCACCGCAGGAGCAAACCTGGAGACTGTGTTGGAGTTAATCATGTTTTGCGAACTATTGGCAGCAGAATTTCAAATTTGGTGTTTTCGCCGGGGTGCGATCGCAATGAAAGTTTACCGCGGTGCTTTTCTGTGACGATTTGATGGCTGATCGCCAGCCCCATACCGCTGCCTTTACCTGCTGGTTTTGTGGTAAAAAAGGTGTCAAATATGTGTTCCTGATTTTCTGGGGGAACGCCGGGCCCGTTATCTGCTATCAAAATTGCTGCCCACTTGCCGTTTGCGGTTTCTATCACTTGAGTGGTAATTTCGATTTTGGGCTGCCAGTTGTCGAGGCACTGGGCGTGTTTTTCGCGATCGGCTGCGTACTCTGTCAGGGCGTCGATAGCGTTAACTAACAAATTCAAAAACACCTGACTCAACTGGCCGGAGTAGCCTCTAACTGGTGGCAGTTCGCCGTAATTTTTTACCAATTCTATGCTATTTTTAAAGCGGTTTTTCAGAATCAACAGCGTAATCTCCAAGCATTCGTGAATGTCTGTCTCTACTGGCTTGGTCTCGTCCATGTGAGAGAAGTGGTGCAGCCCGTTAACTATTTTTAGCAATTGCATGGCTCCCAACTTCATCCCTTCTAAGGTGACTGGCAAATCTTCTTGTAAAAAGTCAAATTCAATTTCTTCTTTGAGGGCATGAATTCGGGGACATGGTTCCGAATATTCTTCTTCATAAGCCGACATTAGCTGAAGCAAGTTTTCAAAATAAGACAGCAGAAAAGTCAAATTTCCCCAAATACAGTTAAGCGGATTTCTAATTTCGTGGGCTACTCCTGCTACAATTTTCCCCAAACTCGCCATTTTTTCGGTTTGGATGAGTTTGGCTTCGGTTTGTTTTTGGAGCAGCTTATTTGTTAATTGGTGAATTCTACCTTGAGCTACCATTAATTGGTGTACGTCTAACAGTTTGTAACTCGCTGGCGCCACTTCGACTACTACGGGTTCGTAAACTAATTCTGCTGACCTGTAAAGCGATTCTTGGGCGGCTTCTACTATTAATTTACTGCCGGGAAGCACCAGCACCTCTTGTTTAGAAAACCTGTACAATACCTCTATCGGTCGCTTGAAAAACATTTCTAATCCGTAGCGGCGGTTAACTTTTTCAAAAAATATACGCCTCGATAATATACCTACAAAAATACCTCGATTGGTCAAAATTACGCCGGGAAGCATAGAATTTTCTTCAAAAGCCTGGGC
>JAYUGZ010000920.1:0-1052 GCA_043767465.1 Cyanobacteriota bacterium | reverse complement strand
GAGCCTGCTGCAATTTATCGCCGCCCTAAAAATTGACCCGCACAGCAGCCTGACTGCCAAGCCATCAGCAGTCAAAGAAATCGAATTAATCCCCGTTTCCGCAGCCATCGCCACCGCCCTAGGAGCTCAAGTGCGCTTTTTAGAAGCAGGATTGAAACCCTCGGAAAACCTCAACTCCCTAGTCCAACTGCTGGAAAAACTGCCCCTGCCGCTGAGATTGCAAACGCCCACCGGACAAATAGTCAGCCAAAACGCAGCCTGGCGGATTTTGCTGGGAGCAGGCCCAGAACCAATTCCAGAACCAGCAGCGAATTTGGGCAAAAACTCGCCTCAGAAACCCAGCCATTCAAAAACCGAATACACGAGGGCACAGGTAGAAGCCATTACCCAAGAATGCAGGAGTTTAGTAGGAGCAAGTCGATCGGGCGATCAAAGTTCAACCGCAGCCACCAGTTGCTCCTTACCCCTGTACGCCGCCGCCTCCCCCTCAACCTTAATCGCGACCGCTTGGTGTCCCACCGCAAGCAAACCAGACACCTACATTTGCGAGTGTCCCGTACAAACAGGACAAGAACGGATCTGGCAATTTGTCAAACAGCCACTCTCCGACAACCTAATTTTAGTCATGGGACAAGATGTCACCGAAGAACATTTAGTCGCCAAAGAACTAGCCGCAAAAAATGCAGACTTAATCCACCTCAACCGACTCAAAGACGAATTTTTATCCTGCATCAGCCACGAACTAAAAACCCCACTCACCGCCGTCCTCGGTTTGTCCAGCCTGCTCAAAGATAAATTGATCGGAGAACTAAACGATCGCCAAACCCGCTACGCCAAACTAATTCATAAAAGCGGGCGGCATTTGATGACAATAGTTAACGACATTTTAGACTTAACCCGAATGGAAACCGGGCAGTTAGAACTAATTCCCGAACCAGTCGAGATAGCAGCCACCTGCAAAAAAGCATTTGAACAAGCAAAACAACTGCAACAGCAAGAAGAAAAATCCCCTCCCCAGCCGATCGCTCACAACGGCGAAGCAAACGCAGAAC
>JAYUGZ010000919.1:0-1054 GCA_043767465.1 Cyanobacteriota bacterium | reverse complement strand
CCATATAAATTAGTGATTAATTATTAGTTGTGGAAATCAGATAACCACATTGATGCTCTCCATCGACAATCCAGTGAGTGCGTTCGATTTGACAGTCTTCTAGAGCAGCGGCGAACATTTCCAATTCGTGTCCGCAGACAGCCGGAAAGGATGCTGCAACGTGGGAGATAGCGCAGTTATACTCGGTGAGGATGAATTTACCATTCTCGCCCTCCAAGGGGTGATACTCAGCCATATAACCCTCTTGGCGACGCAATTCAACCAGCTTTGCTACTCGCTCCAGTAATGCTCCCGTTCCCAACTGCTGGCGATAGTCGATGCTCTTCTTTTGCCAATGCTGCTGAAGCATCTTCCCTGCTTGCTCGTAACCGAGATTTTCCACCAGGGTATCGAGGAAAGATAGCACAAACCTGTCGTACTGATTTGGAAACCTGTCGCGCCCTTTTGGGCTAAGGTGATAGATATGCTGGGGTCTACCAGTTCCCGCTGATACTGACTGATAGACAATCAAACCCTCCACCTGCAAATCTTTCAGATGGCGGCGAATCGCTTGGGGGCTGATATCGAGTATTGTAGCCAAATCTTGTGCTGTAGCTTGACCTTGTTTGAGAAGATGTTCGAGGATATCTTGTTTGGTCGAAGTCTGCTGCTCTATCATCATATGGGTGCTGGAGTTGGGGGGAGAGTCACTCGCCGACACAAAATCGAAACTTTTTGGTTAATTTATGGCTTTGACAACAACTATGTTGTTAAAGTACCCTAGAATATAGTTAAACAACCAACCAGTTGTTTTAGTATACGATATTTTGTCTGTCCCAGTTCAGACACATTAACTATCCTTAATTTTAGAGAGACATAGGCGATCGATGAGTACTATAGTTCAAAACTTAGTTAATCAACCTTACAAGTACGGCTTTGTCACCGATATCCAGTCGGATAAGATTCCCCGTGGCTTGAGCGAGGATATCGTGCGGTTGATTTCATCCAAGAAGGATGAGCCAGAATTTTTGCTCAACTTCCGCCTCCGCGCCTATCGTCAGTGGTTGAAGATGAC
>JAYUGZ010000918.1:0-1054 GCA_043767465.1 Cyanobacteriota bacterium | reverse complement strand
CGGCAATTAATCCACCACCACCGATCGCCACAAAGATAGCATGAATCGGCTGTTGATATTGCCTCACGATCTTTATCCCAATTGTACCCTGTCCGGCGATGACATCAGGATCGTCAAAAGGATGAATAAAAGTCAATCCCCGCGCCTTCCCCAGCTCACAAGCGTGGGCATAAGCATCATCATAACTATCCCCCCACAAGATTACCTCCGCACCTCTGGCGGCGACAGCATCGATTTTCATCTGGGGTGTGGTAGTCGGCATGACGATCGTAGCAGTAGTACCCAGCCGTTTGGCTCCCAACGCCACACCCTGAGCGTGATTTCCCGCCGAAGCTGCAATTACCCCCCGCGCCAACAATTTCGGCTTGAGTTTTGCCATCTTGTTATAGGCACCCCGCAGCTTGAAGGAGAAGACGGGCTGCATGTCTTCCCGTTTGAGCAAAATCTGATTTTTGAGGCGGTGAGAGAGGATGGGGGCGGGGTCTAGGGGTGATTCTCACCGCTACATCATACACGGTAGCGGTGAGAATCTTCTGGAGGTAATCGGGATGCTTGGGCATTGCTGAGACAAATGGGTTCGTAGATCTAGTCTACAATCCTTCCCTCAATAACTCGAAAAATCTATTCCGTTGCTTTGGGGGTAGTGCGGAATGTCGGTTAAAAGATTGTCGATGGGCAGTAAAATTGGGTGGTAAATTCTCTTCAAAATAGCCAAAATAAATATGACAAATGACTTGAAAGTATTCGGCTTTCCGGCTCAACAGGGACGATGGCTATTTTTACCACTCGGAATCACCACACTACTGTGTCTCGGTACAGTTTATTCTTGGAGTATTTTTCGCAAACCGCTGGAAAAAGCTTTGTCAACACCAGGTGTGACGATTAAGGCGACAGATACTTTGTTGCCTTTTGCTGTGTTGCTGGTAGTATTTGCGGTTGTAATGCCGATCGCCAGTAGATATATCGAGCGTTATGGTGCCACCAAAATAACTGCTGTTGGCGGTACGATCGTCGGATTGGGCTATTTTCTCTCTAGTTTTGCCACCAGTATTCC
>JAYUGZ010000917.1:0-7258 GCA_043767465.1 Cyanobacteriota bacterium | reverse complement strand
ACTGAAAAGCAATATTGCCCTTTCTGTTTTCCTCACATTAAAGCTTTGAATGAAAAGTGGGAACAGTTTGCCGATCGCAATATAGAATTATTGATGGTCACCAGCACCGACGACAGGCAAAGCCAGATAGTGGTGAGAGATTTAGGCTTGAAAATGCCTCTGCTGTCCGATCCAGCCGTAAGAGTGTTTCGGGCCTATGAAACCGGTCAGGCTTTGGGTGCTCCTTTGCCGGCTCAGTTTGTTTTGGATGCAGACGGCAAACTCCTATTTAAACATTTGTTCTCCTTCATAGACCACAATGCTAGTGTGGAAACTTTGCTGAAATCTATTCCAAATTAGGATAAGGCATTGTCATGTCCTAATTTGGATTTTTTAACCGCAGATGAACGCAGATTCACGCAGATGGTATTTAAAATGCAAAATCTGTCGCGTTGATAGTGTTAGCAGAAATCCCAGTTAAGGAAGCTAAAACCTGCCCGCTAGAGACTAACTTAATCAAAGTTGCAGCATTACTTTGACTAACATCTAATTGCGCAAAAGTCAAGCCATTAGTCAGGAAAAGCAAATCTTTTCCATCCTCAAAATCGACAATTGTATCGATCGCAGAATTGGCAGATAGTACAAAGTAATCGCTACCGGCACCTCCAATTAAACTATTATTCCCTAGGCCGCCAATTAGGGTATCATTGCCTTTGCCGCCGTAGAGGGTATCGTTGCCATCACCGCCGATGAGACTGTCAGATCCCCGATCGCCAAACAAGATATCTTCACCGTTACCGCCAATAATAGTATCGCTGCCCTTGCCGCCGTAAATCGTGTCGTCACCGAGGCTGCCGTCAAGGGAATCGTTGCCCCGTTTCCCGCTGATGAAATCGTTAGCATTACTGCCAATTAAAGTATCATCTCCATTCGTACCCACAGCCGAATCGATCGAATCGCTGATGGGTACGATATCGCCAGTTGCGATCGGAGTAGCAGGTAAAGAAGGTGCCGCAGTGCCTTGAATCTTCGCATCTAAAGCACTACCAGTATTTTCAGCAACCACCTCAGAAATGGGTTTGATGCCCGCAGCAGCCTGTTTCAAGTCTATTGCAGTCTCGCTGAGTGCGACTTTTTGGACGCGAGCAACCTCGGTAGGAATCCAAGTCGGCAAAAAGTTAGCAATAGCTCGATCGACCTTTTGATTCGCCTCAGCCATTACCTGGGCCACTTGCGGGGCAATTGATAGTAATTGTTGGGTATTGAGATTCGATTCAAACTGTTTGGTATTGGTAACAGCTTGCTGGATAATTGTTGATAACTGTGTGGGATTAGTTAAATCCAACTCAGTACCGGATTGAATTTGACTGGTTATTGCACTGACAACAGCTTGATTAATTTCTGGATAACCAGCCGTGGAAATACCATCAATAAAGGTGGCAGTTTGGGTAATCAAGTTTTGCACTTTTACCATTGCTGCCAAAGTTTCAACGCCGCCCGGTTGACTATTTTTGGTAGCAACAATTGGATCTAAATCTGTCAAATCCACACTTGCGGAAATAGCCAAAGTAGCTTTGACTTTCGATTCCGCTTCAGCTTGAGAAATTCCCTGCTGCATCAAATCTGCTACCAAAGTCGTCAACAGCGTGACTACCGTAGAATCTGGAGGTGCAGATACAGGTGTTTCCAGAGGCAAACCAGTTGCAGTATCAGTGCCACCAATAGCAACTATATTGCCTTCTTCTGGATCGATTTGACCGTTTTTGTTAGTGTCAAACTGAGCGAAGGGAATTTCTAATTCAAAACCACCATTGCTGTTAGTAGTAGTAAATGGTTCGTTGGCATCGCGGAGGTTATTCTTATTCGCGTCAAAGAAGAGAGTTGAACCAGAAATATAACCGTCAATCACCACGCCACTACAGCTAACTGTGATCAACATTCCCTGATTGTCGCTCGCAGTTGCGCCAGCTTTGTCTGTTGCTGTCAACTTAATTTTCAATGTTTGAAGATTAGGACTTTTGCCGCTGAGAGTGCGAGTATTTGGGTTGAAATTTAGCCAACTCGGCAGGGGACTTCCGTCTATCAGAGTAGCTGAATAAGTGAGAGTATCTCCAGGATCGGAATCTGTGAAGGTATTCTGCGGGAAAGTGTATTCAAACTGCGATGAATTGCTGGTTTTCAGGTATGCGTAATGCCACGGGGTGGTAGTCGGGCCGTAATAGAGTACAGGCGCGCGGTTGATTTTGATTGGCGTCGGAGTTGGTGAAATTGTTGGCGTTGGGGAAATTGTGGGAGTTGGTGAAATTGTTGGCGTTGGGGAAATTGTTGGAGTTGGGGAAATAGGCGGACACTTTACTGATTAATTTGGTTGGCATAACACACCTGCTCTTTGTGAAACATGAAACGACAATTACTGAAGTTAATCGGTCAAAAATTGCAATAAAAGCCCTCTAAGGTTTGAATACTCAAACCTCTTTGGGTTAAAATGTATAGCACTGCACCGCTGACAAAAATGAAGAAAACCGATTTCTGTGAACCCAATATAAACAGATAGAGATCGCACTTAAACGATTATTTTACAAAAATGTATAATATATAAGTAATGAGCTTAACAACAAGTATTATTCATGACTAGGTAATAAGAATTATCATGATAATTCCTGGGAAAATATGAGGTTTATTAGCAGGGGTATCGATCGATGTTGAGGAAAACTGAGGAAAACTGAGGTTCGTCAAATCCCAAATATATCCGAGGTAGAGCGAGGTGATGACATCGAAAGCTCGTTGGCGAAGCCCTCGCAGAGGATCGCACTTTTACCCTAAATCCGCGTCAAAAACCCTCTATAGGTTAAGATAGGAAATCTAAAAAAATGAGAAATTAGCGACAAACAAAAGGGGGTAGTAAGCCCAGATTTGGAGTTAACACCAGCAGTATTCAGAAAAATACGTAACAAGCAGTGCGATCGCCCCCCCTGTCCCTCTTCTAGTCATAAATACTCATTGTGCCAATTGTTAGGGCGGAATGCGGGGAGGTTCGCGAGACTGTAAAGTAAGCTATAGCTGGAATGTAGCTAGTAGCAGTTTAAGCCGATGTCGTCTCCTAAAGGTCGATCGAGCAAAATAGAATTGAGCATCTTAGCCTCCCATCCTGAGTTATTGACAGGTTTGGATGCGTGGCTGCGCCTGGGTTTGATTTCGCTTGCTGAGGTTGAGCAATTGTGCAGCCAGCATTTAGTCTGCCCGCTGCCCGAGCCCGCTGTGGGCCTTTCTGAAATTGACGATCGCGCCAACTCTCCGATTCCCGAACCCAAAATACCTGCTCTAGCAACACAAAAAGCATTACCCAGCACCACAAAAAACGTTGCTGAGCGCGCAGAAACCCCTCAAACTCCCACTTTTGTCTCTCAAATTTTGCAGTCGCTCATCGCCGAAATTAGCGTCGTGTGGCTGTTATTTTTAGGAGTGTTCATGGTAGTTGTCTCCTCAGGAGTCTTAGCTGCTAGTCAGTGGGAAAGATTTCCGGCTGCTGGACAATATGGAGTTTTGTTAGCTTATACTTTAACATTTTGGGCGATCGGCAGTTGGGCAAAAAAACAGGCTAATTTACACTTGACTGCTCAAACTTTACAAGAAGTTACCCTGTTGTTAGTGCCGATAAATTTCTGGGCGATGGACACCTTTGGATTGTGGCGATATCCTTGGGATTGGGCAGTCGCCATCGTCGCTGCATTTATTTTGACTTGGATAACGCGCGGAATTATTAAAGATCAGTATCAAAGTTTGTGGGGGAAAAATGTAACTCAATCGATCGCCATAAATCACTTGGGATTGAGTTATTTGCATTGGGGTTGGGCATTTGCAGGCTTTGCCCTAGCTGCGGTTTACTTGGGTACGGTGGGAACTGCTGCTGCTACAGTTTATCAAGTTCAACAACAACGGCTACAATCTATCACACGCGGGGGAAACACTGAAACTTTCCCCGCTGCTTTCAGTTCCAGCCGAGATTTTCTGACTTACAAAAAAGCGGCTTCAGTAGCTTATTCTTTGGGAATTTTACTGGGTCGGGCGATATTTGTCAAGGATGTCAACATCCATGAAATGGGTTTAGCCTTGGGAATTTGTGGCGTACTTTTAGCGTGGCTGGATTGGCCGCAATCCCTTGCATCTGGAACTACTAGAAACAATATATCTAACCAGCCAAATCCCGGCAACTTTTTTAACTGGCAATTAGCCGGAGGGGCTTTGTTGGGTTTGGGATGGCTGGTTTGTTTTCGCGAAATTCCCCTACAGGCGATCGCAATTAGCGCCTTGGCTGTTTGGTTTTTCTATAATCGCTTAGTGCGGTTTTGGCAAAAGTTGGATTTGCTAATGCTTTTCGCCGTGGGATTTCAAAGCATTTGGCTGGTTTGGCGAGTGGTTCCTTTAGAGATTCAAACACAATTTGTTGCATTTTTAACTCAGCTTACCAACTCTGGGCAAACTCCTTGGGCTTTTTGGGGTGTTTTGCTATTGCCTTATTTAATTTTAACGGTAAGTGCGGCGCAGTGGCTCTACCGATCGCGAAAGTTTCCACTTGCCCATTTTGGCGAAAATCTTGCTCTCGGTTTGGGCACTGTTTTAACTATTATTAGCTTAGTAAATCCGTTTTGGCGATCGCTCAATTTATTCATTTCTACTCTAACTTTAGGCTGGATAACCTGGAAATACCTAATTCCTGATAACTCCGGGCGAGTTGCGATGCCCGTTTCTCCTGTTGATACTAAAGGAAATCCGGCATTTTGGGTTTCGCTAACTCACATTATTGGTTTGTGCACAATCTGTTCGGGAATTGACTTATTTTTGCCAAACCAGACAGCACATATTTGGGCGGGAATTTTATTAACTTTTATGGTGGCTGAATGGGGATTTTTTGTCTGGATGAAAGCAGCCAACGCCCGAGAAAGTTCTACATTTTTTCGCTGGCATCCTTCCGGGTGCGAAAGCGGATGGTATTTAGGATTGGTGTTAGCAGCATTCAGCTTTATCTTGCTGTACAGTAATGTACACTCTCCTTGGAGTTTGATGTGGCTGGCGACTCCTTTGGCTTTAACTGCTGTTGCTAAATATAGTGAAACTTCGCACAAACAACTTGCTAGTACCTTAAGTTCGATCGCCCTAATAATCGCACAATTTCTGATTTTTGACTTTCCGGTATACAGGTTGATGGGTTTGGGTTTGGCGGCGCTGTTGATGTTCGTCAATACTTACTATTTAATTGAACTACCAGCGGCTGCAATTGGTGTCGGGTTTGGCTTAAGTTTCGCCGCCGCATCTCTTCTACAATTAGGATTTTTGTCCGGTTGGGCTTGGGGAATTGCTGGGGCGATCGCACTTTTGTGTCTCTGGTTGCTGCGCAGCACGATAATTCGTTATTCTAGCAGATTGCCTGAACCTTCTCCACTAGCTCAAATTTACGATCGAGCTTTGGATGGTTGGGCTATCTTACTCGCAGCCTTGCTGTTAACAACAATTACTGTTTATTCCTATGACATCTACACACGCAGTACCCTGAGTTTTTCGCCCTCTGTTCAAGTATTGGCTGCTACTTTGGTAATCATGGCTGCAATTGGTTTCCGAAGTTTGGGCGAACTTTCTCCTCTGGCAATTTATGCCTTGGCTTGGAGTTTGGAGTTGTTGACAGCAGTCAGTTTGAGCTTTGTTGGACGCAATACGATTAATTTGGCAGTGGCGAATATTGCGATCGGCTTATTTACGCAATTGTTGGGCGATTGGTGGCGGCGGCGCAATCCCGATTATCGCCAAATTTTACCCAGCATTCACGTGATACCTTTGGTTTACGGGCTGTTGGGTTTGATTTTGCGATCGCACAGCTTTACCAATAGTACAGGTTTAATCTCGTTAGGTGCGTCTTTAATTGCGATCGGCATTGGTAGGCGGCAGCAAGAATTTAAACCTTTGGTTTATTTAGGATTAATTGGCGTGTCAGCTTCCGCCTACGAATCCCTAATATATCAACTTTCCCAAACACGAGGAGGAACTTTTGGCGACGGCTTAATTGTGCTAGCAACTCTTGGCACAACTTTAACCTATATCTATCGCATTTTATCTCCTTGGTTGAGCAGCTATTTACATTTAACCAATCCCGAATTAAAAATATTTGCTCACCTGCACTGGGTTTTGAGCAGCATACTCCTGATTTCAGCTTCTACCCACGAGATCAAATCCGGGCTAAATTTAGGATTAGTCGCTGGTGCTCTATTAGTGCAGTACGCTTTCTTGCAAGGGCGAAATAATCTCGATCGCCAATGGGCAGAAATTTGGATTTACTTAGGATGGCTAGAAGCCTTTTGCGTCCGGCTTTACTGGATCAATACGCCTTTAGTCAAGTACATTTCCGGGCCGCTAGCGCCGTGGAAAGTTGCCTTTGCTTCTCTATTTGCCTATTTCATTTACATCTTACCTTGGGAAAAATGGGGTTGGTCAAAAAATCCCTGGAAGATAATCGCTTCTCTGATTCCAATCATCGCGATTGTGGAATCTCCCGCTAAGTTTTATCCGATTAGCTTGCTCATAGCCGCCGCCTTCTATGTTTTCCTAGCTTGGGAAAAGCGCGAAGTCCGTTTTACCTACGTGAGTGTGGCGATAATTGACTGGATATTACTACGCTGGTTTGGACAAATCGGATTGACTCAGCCCGAATGGTATTTTACTCCTTTAGGACTTTCTTTCCTTTATGTTGCTCAGTACGTGAAGCGTAGCTATCCCGTAGGGAATCGCGCTTTGCAACTACCAGCCCAAAAACCGCTGCGCCACAATCTGCGGATGCTCGCCACTGCGCTGATTTGCGGGATACCTCTTTTGACTCAGCAAAGCCACGGTTTAGTTGCAGGAGCTCTTAGTTTGGCGGCGATTGCAGCGGGTTTGGCACTGCGAGTTCGGGCATTTTTGTTGGTGGGAACAGGATTTTTTTTAATCAATGTTTTCTATCAGTTGGTGGTTCTGATCTTCGATTATCCGCTGATTAAATGGGCGATAGGTTTGGCTTTTGGGATTTTGTTTATCTGGATTGCTGCTACTTTTGAAACTAGGCGCGATCGCATTACTGCTTTTGTACAGCATTGGGTTGTACAATTTCAATCCTGGGATTAAGTCTTGGGCCATCATATCCTGTCGCCCCTAGATGACTGGTTTACTAAAATCCTCTATTTTTTTTAACAAATATAAAAAAATAGAGGATTTTAGTGGGATAAAAAGCTTGACCTTACCGCCTTGACGAGGT
>JAYUGZ010000916.1:0-18799 GCA_043767465.1 Cyanobacteriota bacterium | reverse complement strand
GATTGGTCGCAATACCTAAATTTAGCAAAAGAACTTGCTGGTCAAGCAACTATTCCTGCTGAACAGGAGGCGCGATTGAGGGATGCTATCAGTCGTTCCTATTATGCTGCTTTTATCTTAGCGCGGAACTATTTGCGAGATAAACAAGGTCATTCCCTGCCAAAAACAAGCGATATTCACGGCTATGTTTGGCAAGAATTTGATATTAATCCTGACTCAAGATATCAATTAATCGCCGATAATTTAGCAGTGTTGCGCCGATATCGAAATCAAGCAGATTATGACGATAATTTTCGCTTATTATCTGCGATTGCTAGTATTGCGATCGAGCGTTATCAAGAAATAATTTCTAACCTAAGTAGTCTCTAAATATCAATTTAATCTGATAATTTTTTTTTGCTGGAGTCGGGTTTGTTGCTTCATCAGCCGGTGGAGTCATGGAGCAAAATTTGGTGATAAATCGGCTCAAACTCCAACGCGAAAAGCTGAAATAGTCTGGTTTATTTACGGAGGAGTTGGTGCTGATTTAGGATGGGTTCCAGCGTAATAAACAAGCACTTTGTGTTTGTGTTCATCCGGTACATAAAATACTCTGTCTGAACTTGTTACTTCATACTCCCACGCACCTTGATAAAGTTTGCCTTTTAACGGAAAAACTCTCCTCGGTTTTCTCACCATTGGGCTAGTACATAAATCCTGATAGCAGCGACGAGCATTCTCAGGTGCGCGTAACAATAAAGCTTCCCAATCCCGATTAACTCGTCGGTTTTTCGCTACTACTAACCAGGGCAATTCAGGCAATTGCGCGATAATTTCGGCTGCATTTTCTTTAGTAGATAGGGATGTTCGAGGTGCTGTAAGTGCTTCTTCAGGCGGGATTACCAACTCGGAAAGCACGGGTACAGGTACGGAAAGTTCTTCAGAGGAAACGCCAGTTTCTGAATCGTCTGGAGTGGGTGGAGTATGCGTCATACCTGAGTCGATTCAGTAGTGCTTTCTATTTGAGGTGGTGTCAGCAAAACTTCGTCAATTTCATCGCTGAAAGCTGCTGCGAGTTCCGGGCTAGAAATTGCTTGAGCGCTTTCATGCCATTCATGAATTACAATCTCAATCTGATTCCACGCGCCAGATTCCGATTCAGAAAGTCGGTAAGCTTTTTCTAATTCAGCAATCAATTCGCACAGTTCATCTGAGTCAAATACTGTCAGCCAATGATAGGGATTTGCTGAACTAATCGCTTCTCCCAATCGCAGCCGGTAAGCAGCGGCAGTCACTTCAAATACAGTCAAAGAAAGCGTCGCAGCTTTTACCCACAGCGTCATCTCTTCCCGGCGCAGTAAAGCAAAATGCTGGTCGTTGCGAGTGATAGTCACAGGGTGTTCCATCGCCAAATCTAGAACTCGATTTGGTTGCTGGTTCAATTCTGTTGCGGTAATTAATTCATCGCTGTAAACAAGTCGCGAAGATTCACTTAGCATGGTTTTTCAGTATCTATGAATTCAGTATAACATAATTATCAATTAACTACGTTAGCTAAATTGTAGGGTGTGTCGCCTGCGATAAATTCCTAACTCAATCCCAACAATCTGATAGCGACGCACCTAACGAATATATTACAAACCTTTGGACTGTTCGGACATCTGCCGCATTCCCACAGCCAACACGCTCAAAAACAAAAGCCCGATCGCACCAGCCAACGGATTGCCATTAATTCCAGTCACCCAATCCGGGACAGAACCAGAATATCGCACTAACTCACCGACGTTAATTATATAGTATCCCCAGACTAAACCTGCATGAAGCCCGATCGACAAACCCAATCGATTTTGACGGCTGCGCTTTGCCAAAACCAGGATCAAACCCAGCAACAACAGCCCCGGAAACTGAGGCCAAGTCCGCAGCATTCCCTCCACGGATTTGATAAAATGAGATAGGGCAAATACCAGACTGTTCGCCCGCACAGATATTTGAGCATTGTAATCCCGCTGCAACTCGTCGAACAACCAACCCCGGAATACCAACTCCTCCGCAAAACCCACTCCCAGGGCGCTTAATAGCCCTTCTGCGATGATTCGAGGCAAATTATGAGAATTTTGCCATGCGACAAAACCGAGCATCCGTTGGACAAAAAATAGGGTAAAAGTGATCGAAAGCCCGATCGCCAATCCAGTCAAAAGCTCAAAACCGTTTTGTCGCGTATTCACTAAACCGTAACTTTTGAGCAATTGCGTTTGTCCGTAAACCTGTTTTCCCCAGTGCGGAAGTAGCACCAAAAATTCGGTAAACAACAATCCCATTGTCAGAATAGTTGCGAGGTTGCTATCTTTAACTAAGAGATAAATTGGTGCGGCTAGGGGTAGCCAGATTGCTGCTAAGATTAATAGGAAAATTATTACACGTAAGGGAAATGGATAACTGGCAATTTTTATCGGATTAATCATTAGTTGTAAATTTAATGGATTTTACATGACATTTGTAGGGATACAGCATTGATCATTGGTGTCAAGTTAAGGTCAAACTTATTCAGAGACTTCTGTTTGCCGCCGAGGCCAGATCCCCCCTAGCCCCCCGAATCGTTGCGGGGGAACTGGAAACACTCAAAGTCCCCCTTCTTAAGGGGGATTTAGGGGTATCGAGACTCGGCTATAAACGAGAGATACAAAGGTGGTCAGGTTTAATTTGACAGTCGCGAGCATTATCCCGTCCCCAATGTACAAAGCCCACAGAAAAAGCTAGAATAGCATCATATCGGTTAAAACTTTAAGTAAAGCAAAGCCATAACATCAGATGACTGAAGTATCGGATTTTTCCAATGTCGATCGCGAATTAGACGACACAATATTAAGTTTCGCAGACATTCAGGCAGAACTCAACCTGCGCCGCGCCAAAGATGCTCTCCGAGATATAGTAGAACATCTCGATTTGACAGCACAAGAGCGAACTGGACTGGAGCCGGAAATTGGCGGCTTGGAAACTATGCTGGACAAGCTAGAGCGCGCTTGCGTCCAAATCGCTGTGTTTGGAATGGTGGGAAGAGGAAAATCTTCGGTTTTGAACGCGCTACTCGGTCAAAATGTGTTTGAAACAGGCCCGACTCACGGGGTGACTCGCACCACAACTATTGGCCAGTGGGATGTCGGAGATGGTGTTGATGAGGATTTGGGCGATAATCGATTTTCGCCAGTTGTTTACCGTTTATCGCAAGTAGAATTAATCGATACTCCGGGAATAGATGAAGTTGACGGCGAAACTCGCGAACTTTTAGCCCGCCGCGTCGCCAAACAAGCTGATTTGATTTTATTTGTAGTGGCTGGCGATATTACAAAAGTGGAATATGCGGCACTTTCGCAGTTGCGGGAAGCCGGAAAACCGATGTTATTAGTATTTAATAAAATTGACCAGTATCCCGATGCAGATAGACTAGCAATTTATCATAAAATCCGGGACGATCGCGTGAGAGAATTGTTATCTCCCGATGAAATTGTGATGTCGGCGGCTTCACCTTTGACAGCGCAAGCGGTGCGCCGTCCCGATGGCAGTATGGGAGTCAAAATGACGCGCAGTTTGCCGCAAGTCCAAGATTTAAAATTAAAGATTTTGGAGATTTTAGACCGCGAAGGTAAATCTTTGGTGGCGCTGAATACGATGCTCTGTGCAGGAGATATTAATGAGCAGTTGGTGCAGCGAAAAATGGAAATTCGCGAGGATGCTGCTAATCGCATTATCTGGAATGGGGTAATGACTAAAGCTGTGGCGATCGCCCTGAATCCCATTACTGTAATTGATATTCTCAGCGGTGCAGTAATTGATGTAGTGATGATATTAACACTTTCTAAAGTTTACGGCATTGCGATGACCGAAGCGGGCGCGGTGGAATTGCTGCAAAAGATTGCGATTAGTATGGGCGGAATTACTGCGGGCGAATTGTTGGCTAATTTTGGTTTGAGTTCTTTGAAAGGATTGTTGGGTTTGGCTACGCCGGCGACGGGGGGTTTGGCTTTAGGGCCTTATTTGTCTGTGGCTGTGACTCAAGCTGCAATTGCTGGGGTTTCTTCCTATGGAATCGGTCAAGTTACTAAGGCTTATTTGGCTAATGGTGCTTCTTGGGGAGATGATGGGCCGAAGGCTGTTGTGAGCAAGATTTTGTCTTCTTTGGATGAGGATTCTATTTTAAATCGAATCAAGGATGAATTGCGGGCTAAGTTGGATTTGGGAAGTGTGGAAAAACAGCAATCTCAGTGAGAAGAAGGAAGAAGGAGCAATCTCAACCGAGAACAAGACTTGCTCCGTGGTTTAACTTTCATTGGTGGCCAAGAACTGTTGCTACTACTGATTGCGATCGCACCTGCACCATACAACAAAGCTATTCCAAAACCTCGATCACCTCAGCATTCATAGCCAGAGGATTTGAACTAGAGACTTGACCTCCGATCCTAACTGATAAATCAGGGCGTAAGCTACCTGGATTGACCTCTTTTCCCTGCTGAGTAATTTGAGTGTCTGAACGAAGTACAACATGATAGAGAGCTGTCTGAGTCTGCACTGTCAACTGCAAAGGCCAGCTTTCCATAACCGTCATAATCTTGCCTTCAATTTCCATAGCTGTTTAAGTACATACTTTCGTCAACTTATGATATCAAATCTGCGCTTGATCGGAATTCTCAAATTTAGTTAACTGTCAACTGTTAACAGTCAACAGTTAACTACCTTAAGATCGATCGGGAATTTCTGGATATCTCTAATCAAGTTCCCCACTAGAACCCGAGATTTCGCCAAGCCAGCATATTGTCAAATACTGGTTTAATAATTCTAGTCGCTGAGTTAGGACAGCCACCATAAGCATGGATGCCAACCCCATGTCGTTCGCCATTCAAGAAACGCCATACTGGGCTACCACTTTGTCCACCATAGGTGTCAACCATGTAATAGATTTTACGATCAGTAACTTGAGTGATACTACCAGCATTGAACCACTGAGTGCCAAATGGCTTGTCACCTGGATAGCCAGAATTATTCACTGTGAGGTTTTTTAGTCCGCTGTCTGCTACATTCGCAAACCCAAAGTAGCCAACCCGATTACCTAGGTCATTATTCGGCAGAATAATCGCCCCATAGTCAAAGTTAGGATCGGCGCTGTCTGTCCAGCCTTTTACACTGCGGAAAGAAGTACCCACCTGCGATCCGAAAGGACGACTGGCACTATCCATACCAGGAATGACTTCAATCTTCTGCGCCCATCCTCCAGCACCTTTGCTGTAAACGCAGTGTCCTGCTGTCATCACGGTTCGCGGGCCAATAAACCATCCTGTGCCAATAAACTGTCCCCCAGGGAATGTAATCAGGAGTTGGCATATCCATCGCCAAGGGAGATTAGTAGCAGGTGAAATCCGAACACGATCGTCTTGACCGCAGACTGTTTCTGGTTCTAAAAATTCCAAAGTGGCAGCATCTTGCAATGCTTCGAGTTCTTTTGTAATTGGTACTTCTTCTGCTTCAGTGCCTTCTCGTAATGCTCGAGAAGAATCGAAACCAGCTACTGACTCAATCTCGCCTATACCAGCAGTTCCTGCGAACTCGGCGACAAATAGATCATCTGCCATTTCTTGTGATTCAGGCTCACTTGAAACCGCTTCGTGCCCTGGTTGTTCTGTGTTCTGTCTGCTTTCCGATGAGACGCTTTCATGGTTCGACATATTAATCTCCTTTTGAATAAGAAATTGGGGCGTTGCTAAATCAGGGGATGAATTGATGACTGTAACTCGTAAACTCTCGTTCAAAACCAGACCAAATGATCCCGTAACTGATCTAATACTCCTCAAAATAAACTTAGGAAACAATACGACGATCCGCGTATATGATTATCAAGACATTGCAACAAATTACCCTTGGTTGCCAAAGTTTGTAGCTTTCTTGCCAAGGTTTGTATTTATATAGCCGGAGTCAGGATTCAGAAGTATAATTCTAGCCTGGTAACGAGTAATAATCTGGGTTGGGTGGCGAAAGCTCTCGTCAGAAACCGGGTTTCCGGGACTGGTTGGTTTTCGATAATCTGTTGATGGGCGGCGTCGGCTCAAGGGAAAAACCATGCGCTCTGGGGCATCAGTAGAATTACAGACAAAAACCGGCTTAAAAGTTTGAGGATCGTGCTCCAGATTAAAAAAGATGTTAAGTTATGTAATGTCAAGATATCAGGAACATCTCATGGGTAACGTCCAAGCAACTTTTAGGGCTACCGAGAAAGCCTTTTATGTCGAGGGATATGAAAAGATTGACTTCAGCTTGCTATACGTGGATGGAGCCTTTGGACTTGAGAACTCTGAAATTGCAGAGAGCTACCGTCAGTTTGGGCGCTGTTTAATGGTCGTAGACAAGACAGTCTACGGTTTGTACGGCCAGCAGATGCACGCTTATTTCCAGCATCACGAGATTGACTTGACAGTCTTTCCCGTAACAATCAAAGAGACAGATAAGACGCTACGGACTTTTGAGCGGATAGTTGATGCGTTTGCAGACTTTGGGCTGGTGCGCAAAGAACCTGTTTTGGTCGTTGGAGGTGGTTTAACTACAGATGTGGCTGGCTTTGCCTGTTCCACCTACCGCCGTCGCACTAACTATATTCGAGTCCCCACGACGCTGATTGGGCTGATTGATGCGAGTGTCGCCATCAAAGTCGCCGTCAACCACGGTAAGTTAAAGAATCGTCTGGGTGCTTATCACGCTTCTCAAAAAGTGATTTTAGACTTCTCCTTCTTGAAAACGCTGCCTGTGGATCAGGTGCGTAACGGGATGGCAGAGTTGATCAAAATTGCTGTCGTGGCCAACAGCGAAATTTTTGAGCTGTTGGAAAAGCACGGCGAAGCGCTTTTGCATACTCACTTTGGCTACTTGAACGGGACTGCTGAACTCCGCGAGGTGGCTCATAAGGTTACTTATGATGCGATTAACACGATGTTGGGGCTGGAAGTGCCTAACTTGCATGAGCTAGATCTCGATCGGGTGATTGCATACGGTCATACCTGGAGTCCTACTCTGGAACTAACGCCGGAGATTCCCATGTTCCACGGTCATAGTGTCAACATTGATATGGCATTCTCGGCGACTATTGCTCAGCATCGGGGCTATATTTCGATCCTCGATCGCGATCGCATTCTAGGATTGATGAGCCGCATCGGTTTGGCAATAGACAGCCCTTATCTCACCCCTGAATTGTTGTGGAAAGCCACAGAATCTATCAGTCGGACACGGGATGGTTTGGTGCGGGCAGCAGTTCCCAAGCCGATCGGCAGTTGTGTTTTCATGAACGATTTGACAAGGGAACAGTTGGATGAAACCCTGGCAATTCACAAAGAAATCTGTCGTAGCTATCCTCGCGGTGGAGATGGTGAAGATATGTATATGTCGCTCGACACGGCTAGCGTTGCGATCGCAGCAGGGGTAAAAGCGTGACAGTCGCCCCTAGAGCTGTGACACCGCTAGGCATCCTGGCGGCACAACTTGAACATCTCAGACAGCAGATAGAAGCTTCAGATAGTGTTGATGCAAATCTGAAGTCACAATTGCGACAAGCCTGTGAGTTAGCAAGTGGGCTAGATCCTTACATCAATAGCTGTACAACGTCCGAGTCACCGGCATTGGCAGCCCTGGTTAAGCGCACCCAAGCAGAAAATTGGAGCAAGCGGTTTTCCGACAGTGAGACTGTACAACAGTTAGAGCAAGAAATGCTCTCCGGGCATCTCGAAGGTCAAACTCTCAAATTTTTTGTGCATTTAACTCGGGCGAAGCGAGTCTTAGAAATCGGTATGTTTACCGGCTACTCTGCCCTGGCTATGGCTGAAGCTCTTCCCGATGACGGTGAAGTGGTGGCCTGCGAGGTAGATGCCTATGTTGCCGAGTTTGCTCAGCAATGTTTTAAAGAGTCTCCCAACGGCCACAAAATTTCGGTCAAGGTTGCACCGGCGTTGTTGACTCTCAAAGAGTTAGCCGCCGCTGGTGACGTGTTCGATTTGGTCTTTATTGATGCCGACAAGGCTGGATATGTAGACTATTTGAACTTGTTGCTAGACACCAATCTGCTAGCACCTAACGCTTTGATTTGTGTAGACAATACCTTGATGCAGGGGCAGCCTTATCTATCAGGTGAGGCTACTGCTAACGGGGTGGCGATCGCCAAATTCAACCAAGCAGTTGTAGACGATCGTCGGATCGAGCAGGTGCTGCTTCCTGTCAGAGATGGACTCACGCTAATTCGCCGAGTTTAGGTGACATTCCGACACCGAGCAATCAAATAGGTTTGTAGTGAGGACTTCAGTCCTTATTTTTGCGGACTAAAGTCCTCACTACAAACACTCTTACTCGCTCTCAATTTTTGAAACTATCTGCGTCGATATGTGTTGATCTGCCTTAAATCTGCGGTTTCGGGAGCGATCAAAAATTTATGCAATGAGCCTAGGTAATTAAGAGGACTAAAGTCCTCACTACAAACCCATTTTATTCAGGGTGATAAGGAAAGGATGACGCAAAAAATATCGATCGCAACAATGCAGCCTCAGCGTCAAAAAATGGCAAGTAACGGGTGGCTACAGAATTCAGTAAAAACAGTCGCAACTCTCAGTCTGCTGCTGTTAGTGCTGCCGCTGAATGTCGCTATAACGACGATCGCCCTGCTGACGGCAATTTTACTGAAACCATTTCAGTCTCGGACAGTCGCCACCAATCCTAAAACGATTTTGGTCAGTGGTGGCAAGATGACCAAGGCGTTGCAGTTAGCGCGATCGTTCGATCGGGCAGGCCATCGGGTAATATTGGTCGAAGCAGACAAATACTGGTTAACCGGGCATCGATTTTCTTGGGCAGTCGATCGCTTTTATACAGTACCGAATCCTCAATCACCTGACTACATTAATGCACTCTTAGAAATTGTGCAAAAAGAAGGGGTAGATGTTTACGTGCCCGTTTGTAGTCCAGTCGCCAGTTATTACGATGCTCTAGCTAAACAAGCACTTTCGCCTCATTGCGAAATCATGCACGTCGATCCAGAAATGGTTCAGCAATTAGATGATAAATATCAGTTTTCCGCAGTCGCAACATCATTAGGTCTGGCTGTACCTGAGTCCTACTGCATCACCCAGCCGCAGCAGGTAGTAGACTTTGATTTTTCTGGGCAAGAGCGCAAATACATTATCAAGAGCATTCCCTACGACTCTGTGCGGCGATTAGACCTGACTAAACTACCCTGTAATACACCAGCAGAGACAGCACTATTTGTCAAGGATTTGCCAATTTCTGAAAGTAATCCTTGGATTATGCAAGCGTTTATTCCGGGACAAGAATACTGCACCCACAGCACTGTCCGCGATGGGGAACTGCGGCTGCATTGTTGCTGCAAGTCGTCAGCATTTCAGATTAATTATGAAATGGTGGATCATCCAGAAATCGAAGCTTGGGTGAGACGGTTTGTGGGTGGTTTGAATTTAACTGGGCAAGTTTCCTTTGATTTTATTCAAGCCAATGATGATGGACGCATTTATGCGATCGAGTGCAACCCTCGCACTCATTCAGCCATTACCATGTTTTACAACAATCCTGATGTGGCAAAAGCTTATTTAGAAACTGAGCTTTTGTCTGAGGTAATTCAACCACTCGAATCAAGTCGCCCAACCTATTGGATTTACCATGAAATTTGGCGATTGGTGACGCATTTGTGGTCGCCTGTTGAAACGTGGCGCAGGTTGCAAATCATTGCTGGCGGCAAAGATGCGATTTTTGACTGGTCAGATCCACTGCCATTTTTGATGGTTCATCATGCACATATACCATGCCTGTTGCTAGGAAATTTGCAGCAGTTAAAAGGCTGGATTCGGATTGATTTTAATATTGGTAAGCTTGTCGAATTGGCGGGAGATTAATTATGTCGGTATTGCGTGTTTTGCATTTGGTGGGGTCTGCTGTTGACGAGTTTTACGGAGATTTATCGCGGCTTTATGCCGAAAATTGTCTGGAATTCACCGCCAATGCAGCACTCTACGAATTTCATATTGCCTACGTTTCGCCAGATTGCCAATGGCGGTTTCCGACATCTCTGAGTCGTGAGGATCTCGCCCAAGCCGATCCGATGTCCTTAGCAGAAGCAGTTCAGGTTCTGACAGCACTCAAGATTGATGTAATGTTACCACAGATGTTTTGCGTTCCTGGCATGACATACTATCGAGGTTTGTTTGACTTGTTGAACATTCCCTACGTTGGAAACACTTCTGATGTGATGGCGCTGACTGCTAACAAAGCGAAATCAAAAGCGATTGTGGCGGCAGCAGGTGTAAGTGTGCCCAAAGGAGAATTGCTGCGCGCGAAAGATACTCCCACAATTCCCCCTCCCGCAGTGCTCAAGCCTGTGGATGCAGATAATTCTTTGGGGGTAGCCTTGGTAAAAAATCCCTCTGATTATGACTCTGCTTTGAAGACAGCATTTGGTTATTCAGACGAGGTATTGGTAGAGTCATTTATTGAACTCGGCAGAGAAGTCAGATGCGGCATTATTGTTCAGGATGGTCAGCTTGTGTGCTTACCGCTGGAAGAGTATCTTATGGACAAGGATGAACGGCCGATTCGGAGTTATGAAGATAAGCTCAAACGAGATGATAGTGGTGACTTAACTATGGTTGCTAAGGATAATAATAAATCATGGATTGTCGATCCTAGTGACCCGATTACTGAGAGGGTTTGGGAGGCTGCTAAAAAATGTCATGTAGCCTTGGGCTGTCGGCATTATAGTCTGTTTGATTTCCGCATCGATCCTAGCGGGAAGCCTTGGTTTTTGGAAGCTGGGTTATATTGTTCTTTTGCTCGGACAAGTGTGATTTCTGCGATGGTAAAAGCGTCTGGTACTTCTCTGGATGCGCTTTTTCAGACAATGTTGAATAACGCGCTTTTAGAGAAACAATAACAGGGTTTGTGCGCTCCTTTTGGTTGGCTTAGCCCCGTGAGGGGCGGGTTCACCAACCAGACCTAACTATTGCCAACAATTTAGATAAACGCGCCTATATAAATTGCACACCCAAGCGCAGAAACCGGGTTTTTTTAACTCACGGTAGAGAATAGATATAGCCTTTCTCAGAAACATGAGGTATGACTGGGCTATGGGCATAGGGCTATGGGCATAGAGCTATGGGCTTACGGGATATCCTCACCACGCTTGAGAACCGCTATATCTTGCAAAAGTCCTTTTAATTAAATTTTGGAACAGGCATCTTGCCTGTTCCTAGCTATTTTTGCAAGAGGTCTAATCAATATTTCTCGTAAAAAACCAGGTTTCTGTGTTACTCATAAAGCAATTACCAATTACAAATTATTATATGTTATTAACCATATCCACAACTCGCGTCCCTGCTACTGATTTGGGCTATTTGCTGCACAAACATCCCGATCGCATTCAATGCTTCCCCATGACTTTCGGACAAGCCAGTGTGTTTTATCCCGAAGCAAACGCAGACAAGTGCACGGCGGCTTTGCTGTTAGATGTCGATCCGGTGGGTTTGGTGCGCGGTAAGTCCAAATCGGGCGATCGCCCTTTGGAACAATACGTCAACGATCGCCCCTACGTAGCCTCTTCCTTTCTGTCTGTCGCCCTCGCCCAGGTCTTCGGTACAGCCCTATCCGGGCGCTGCAAAGACCGCCCAGAACTCGCAGAAACTGCCCTTCCGTTGACAGTTAAGCTATCGGTTTTGCCCTGTCGCGGGGGCGAGAAATTCCTGCGCCAAATGTTTGAGCCGCTGGGCTATCAAGTTGCAGCAAAACCGCTGATTCTTGACGAACAATTTCCCGAGTGGGGCGCGAGTCCTTACTTTGCTGTGGAACTGCAAAATACAGTGCGTTTGGCGGATTTGTTGAGCCATCTTTATGTACTAATTCCAGTCTTGGATGACGATAAACATTATTGGGTGGGCGATGATGAAATCGAGAAGTTATTGCGTCACGGCGAAGGTTGGTTGAACTCGCATCCCGCCCGCACACAAATTGCCGATCGCTATTTGAAACGCCAGCGCCGTTTGACTCGCCTTGCTGTGGCACAATTAGCAGAAGAAGATAATACCGATCCCGAAAAAGTCGAAGTTTCTCGTGCTTTAGAAGAGGAAGTTTTAGAACAGCGAATTAGCCTCAACGAACAACGTTTAGAAGCTGTGATGACTGTTTTAAAAGCCAGCGGTGCTCAGCGAGTGGTAGATTTGGGCTGCGGTGAGGGAAAACTGCTGCGATTGCTTTTGGCTGAAAGTGCGATCGCCCAAATTACCGGAGTCGATGTGTCTTTTCGGGCTTTGGAAATCGCCCAGGAACGATTGCAGGTCGATCGCTTTTCTCCCGCACAGCAATCTCGCTTACAATTGATCCAAAGTTCCCTGATTTATCGGGACAGCCGCTTGACGGATTTTGACGCAGCAGCGGTGATTGAGGTGATCGAACATCTGGATTTAGAACGGTTGGCTGCTTTTGAACGGGTGTTGTTTGAGTTTGTGCGGCCGAAATTTGCGATCGTCACAACTCCCAACGTTGAGTACAATGTTCGGTTTGAAAACTTGCCGGCGGGTAAATTTCGCCACCGCGATCACCGTTTTGAGTGGACGCGCGCAGAGTTTAAGACTTGGGCGAATGGAGTTGGCGAACGGTTTGGATATCGGGTAGAGTTGCGATCTATTGGAACGGAAGATTTAGCAGTTGGTTCGCCTACACAAATGGCAATATTCACCCAAGGCAAATAACACCGACAGTCTCTTTGTGCTTACAATATAGTTAAACTTGTAAAAATGCAGGATTTAGCCATGAGTAAATCTATTCAAACGCAAATCGTGAAAATTGACAATTCTCAAGGCATTCGCATTCCCAAATCTTTGTTAGATCGGATTGGTATTAGTGAAGCAGTAGAAATCGAAGTTCAGGGCGATCGGATTGTCATTCGTGCAGCGCTAAAACCGCGAACAGGTTGGGATGAAGCGTTCGCAAAAATGGCAGAACAACATGATGATGTCCTGCTAGATGATGTCACAACTACGAAGTGGGAGGAGCTTGAGTGGCAATGGTAATCAAACGTTTTGATATTTTTGTAGTTAACCTTGACAACCGGGCAACGAGTAATATCAATTCAGATCTTAATTAGAATTATTTATCTCTATTCTCTCTCTGTGTTCTCTGCGCTCTCTGCGGTTAAATAATCTTGACGCAACCAAAAACGAGATAAATCACAATTATTAAACAATGAAAATTACAATTCCAGAACTATCTTTAGTCCTGCTCATCGGTGCATCGGGTTCCGGCAAATCCACCTTTGCGCGCCAGCATTTCCAACCGACAGAAATTATTTCATCGGATTACTGCCGCGGCCTGGTTTCCGACGACGAAAACAATCAAGCGGCCACCGCTGATGCTTTTGAAGTGCTGCATTTAATTGCTGCTAAACGTCTGGCTGCGGGTAAATTAACTGTGATTGATGCTACTAACGTTCAACCGGAAAGTCGCAAGCCGCTGTTAGAATTAGCCCGAAAATATCATTGCTTTTTAGTAGCAATTGTGCTGGATTTGCCGGAAAAATTGTGTGCCGATCGCAATCAACAACGTCCCAACCGCAATTTCGGGAATCATGTAATTCGCCGCCACGTTCAAAATTTAAGACGATCGCTCCGAAATCTCGATCGCGAAGGCTTCCGCTACGTTCACATCCTCCGTTCCCCAGAAGACATCGCAGCAGCCGAAATCGAGAGACAACCGCTGTGGAACAACCGCAAACAGGACACAGGCCCCTTTGACATCATCGGCGACGTTCACGGATGCTGTGGCGAATTGTCACAATTGCTGCAACAGTTGGGCTATCAAATTGTCCCAAACTCCAGCGCCTCCGGCTTTTGGGATTATCCCACCTACGCGCACCCAGAAGGCCGTAAAGCGGTGTTTTTGGGCGATTTGGTCGATCGAGGCCCGCGCATTCTCGACACTCTCAAACTCGTGCGCAACATGGTAGCAGCATCAACCGCTTTGTGCGTCCCCGGAAATCACGACATCAAATTATTGCGAAAACTCAGCGGCAAAAATGTCAAAATCAACCACGGACTCGAACAAACCTTAGCAGAAATTGCAGATTTACCGGATGAATTGCGCGAAGTAGCAACAGCAGAAATTAGCCAATTTCTAGATAGTTTAATCGGTCATTACGTCCTCGACGGAGGCAAATTAGTCGTCGCCCACGCCGGAATGAAAGCAGAACTTCAAGGACGCGCATCCGCCCGCGTTCGAGATTTCGCATTGTACGGAGAAACCACAGGCGAAATCGATGAATTTGGCTTACCAGTCCGCTACAATTGGGCCGCCGAATATCGAGGTCAAGCAGCAGTTGTTTACGGACACACCCCGATTCCAGAAACAGAATGGTTGAACAATACTGTTGATATTGACACAGGCTGCGTTTTCGGCGGCAAACTAACAGCTTTGCGGTATCCTGAAAGAGAATTTGTCAGCGTTCCTGCTGCGATGATTTACTGCGAACCAGCCAAACCGATCGCATTTCCATCCATTGCAACTCCAGATCACAGTTTTCCCGCCACAAATCTCACCGCTCAACAGCAGTTTGATGACGTGCTGGATATTTCCGACGTGCTCGGAAAACGCATGATTTCAACAAGGCTGCAACGTAACATTGTAATTCGCGAAGAAAATGCGATCGCCGCCCTGGAAGTAATGAGCAGATTTGCCGCCAATCCCAAATGGCTGATTTATTTACCGCCCACAATGTCTCCCGCTGCTACCTCCAAAGAACCTGGACTTTTAGAACATCCAGCCGAAGCATTTAACTACTACCAACAACAGGGCGTATCAACAGTTGTCTGCGAAGAAAAGCACATGGGTTCCCGTGCAGTTGTGATTGTTTGCCGCGACGCATCGGCGGCTAAACGGCGCTTTGGGATTCTTAACAACAGCATTGGCATTTGTTACACTCGTACAGGACGGCATTTCTTCGATAATTCCACCTTAGAAACAGAGTTTTTAACGCGGGTAAATCGCGCTCTTTCTGCTAGCAATTTTTGGGATAAATTTAAAACTGATTGGGTTTGTTTGGACTGCGAATTAATGCCTTGGTCTGCCAAAGCTCAAGGTTTATTGCAAGAACAATATGCTGCTGTGGGAACCGCATCTCGTCACAGTTTTGCGGAGGCGATTCAGCAGCTAGAACAGGCGAAACAGCGGGGAGTTGCAGTTGATTCTGTGTTGGCTAGCTACCGGGAACGAGCCGATTTAGCCGATCGCTATATCAATGCCTACCAGCGCTACTGCTGGCCAGTGAAATCCATATCCGACCTCAAGTTAGCGCCTTTCCACATCTTGGCAACCGAGGGAAATGTTCACACCGATCAGAATCACTGCTGGCACATGGAACAGATAGCAGAAATCTGTAATTTTGACCTAGAATTGCTGTTAGCTACTGAATACAAAGTAGTGAGAATTGCCGATCTTGACAGTCAATTGGCAGGGATTCAATGGTGGGAAAAAATGACTGATGCCGGGGGCGAAGGGATGGTGGTGAAACCGATGGAATTTATTGTTAATAATAGCAAAGGATTGGTACAGCCTGCGATCAAATGTCGGGGAAAAGAGTATTTGCGAATTATTTACGGTTTGGAATATTCTTTGCCGGAACATTTAGACAAATTGCGATCGCGCGGGCTTTCCGGGAAGCGTTCTTTAGCTTTGCGAGAGTTTGCTCTTGGTGTAGAATCGTTGGAGCGATTTGTGGCTGGCGCTCCGTTGAGACAAGTTCACGAGTGCGTTTTTGGAGTTTTAGCGATGGAAAGCGAACCTGTCGATCCGAGGCTGTAAGTAAGCCCTTGTAGGGACACTCCAAGAGCCCAAGGAGTGTCAACATAACTCGAAATATCGCTTGTGTCCGAAATACCGCCAGGGGTTTAAACCCCTGGCTAATAGCTAAAGTCCTCTAAAAGAGGACTCAATAATATCGTTTCCCGTTGCATCGGTATTGTTTAAACAGTTAACTCTCAACAGTTAACTCTCAACAGTCAACATCACCTGACGGTGCAACCGGAATTGATATAACTCATCAGTCCTCTTTGAGAGGACTTGCGCTTTGAGACAGGGGTTTCAACCCCTGGCGGATTGGCGGGCTAACTGACGGACTTGGCGGGGTGACAGCTTAAGTTGTCACCAATGAGCATTGCCGTGTCCCTACGGGGATCTCATTCATTTCCCACTACTAATCGCTCAACTTCCGATGTCGATAAATTCATCATTTGTGCAACTTGCTCTAAATTCATTCCTGAATGTAACAGTTGAGAAATGAGCGATTGCAAGGCTGATTCCGCCGCCAGCCGTGCTTGTTCTGATTGCTGGTAAGTCTTCAGAAACTCTTTTGTTTGAGGATTTCTAAACCTTAATTCTCCAGAAACTAAGTGCAATTCCAGTCCCAATACTTCGCTGTACAGCCACAGCGTATCGAAGGCGATATTATTGACGGGAATCGGCTCGTACTGGTTGTTTACTAAACGCACTCCTTGCAATATCGGATTCAAATAATCCCCAGATGGATCGTACTGGAAGTATTCTCTGACTCCCAAAATTCGATAAGTTTCTGGTTTAGTTTCTTGGTCTACATCTTGAGTTGTTTCTGAGGTTATTTCTAAGACAAACTGCGGTGCTATCCCTGCTTCTTTCCAGATTTTATAGTTATCTCTCTGGCGTTTTCTGACTCCAAATACTACATAAATGTCGGGAGCAACTACTGCTGATTTGTTTCCTTCTTCGTAATAGACGAAAGAATTTGCTGACACGTAGACATCCGAGATCCCTTGAAAGTGCTGCTTCAGAGCTTCCACGCCGTAAGTCATGTAATCGCGCGTGATGTCACTTTCCGCCATCGGTTCTCCGTCGCTGCTGGGATATTGGATTTCTTCTTCGATTTGTTGAGTAAAAACTGTCACGGTTTAAGTCTCCTCAATTCTCGCTGATTTTATTTTAGCAGGTTCGATAAATTTAAGCATAAAAAAATGGCGTTTGTCCTTAACAAACGCCATTTTTTTTACTTATCAATTAGACTTACAAACGCGGCGTCTTATCTTGTTTAAACGACGCTAACCATCCGCGAAGTTCGTCGGCCGCAATTTCGCGCCCGCCCAAACCAAAAGCTAGAGCAATCCCAACTGCGATCGCCCCGAGCAGCAGCCCGAAAGCCAAATTCACAATATCGCTGCCAATGCCCATCTGTTGCAGCGCCAAGGCTCCAACAAAAGCAATCACCGCGATTCGAGCCGTTTGGCCCAACAGCCGCGCTTGGCGAGTTCCAGAGCTAGCAATCAAACTAAACGCCAGATTCGCCAAATACAAGCCGATCGCAAATACCACCAAACCAGACAACACTCTACCTGCAACCAGCACAATACCGCTAACGATCGCCGTCAGCGCTGGAATCCGCAGCACGTCGGTAGCCGCCACCACAGCAAACAGGAGGATGCCCACCTGCACCACAATGCCGACAAATTGCGAAGGCGTGCGGGCCGCAAGTTCCGGTTCCTGAAGAATTGTTGCTTCAGGATCGATCGAACTCGCGGGTAGTCGCAGCGGCTGTTTCGGCTGCATTCCCAACCAAGAAAAGACATTGTTAAAGCCAATTCCCGTCAAGATATTCGTCACCAAATCGCCGATCCAGCGCCCCAAAATGTAAGCAACAGCGAGAATTATCGCTGCTGTAAAAATGTTAGGAAGCGCGCCCAGAATCGTGTTGAGCATCGCGATTGCCGGCAAGGAAATCGCCTGGATGTCCAAAGCGTTCAAAGCTGCGATCGCCGTGGGAATCAAAATCAACACATAGACAATTGTGCCGATAATCCACGACAGCGATTGTCCGCCCGAACTCCGGGAAATGCCAAAGCGAGCGCCCAAACTGTCCGCCCCAGCCGCTGCCAGCAGATTCGTGACAATCCGCTGCACCACTTGAGCCAGCAGCCAGCCGACAAACCCAATCAGCAAAGCTTCCAGAATTTTCGGAATTGCCGCCAAAATTTGGTTCAGCAAATTATTAACTGGTAGCAAAGCCTGCTGTAAATCCAGCGATTCCAGAACCAACGGCAAAAACAGCAGAAAAATGAACCAATACAGCGCATTCGCCAGAGTCTCGCTCAGCAGCAAAGGAGTCTCGGTGGGTGCAGTACCCACTTGCTGGTTCAAGCGCTCGTCTACGCCAAAAGTCCGCATCGCCCGCGACAAGGCCAATTTTGCAACTGTCGCCAACACCCAAGCAATCCCCAAGAAAATTAGGGCTTTGGCTAACTTCGGCAAAGCACCAGCAATTTGATTGAGAAAAGTATTCAGCGGTTGCGAGACAGCCGTGAGATTCAGCCTGTTGAAAAAGGCGACTAGGAAAAAGATAAAAATGATCCAGAATACCGCACCGGAAATCCATTTTTCCACTTGCGGAGATCCTGCTCCTTCCGGGCGCCCGGTAATCCAAGCAGCTAACCGGTTGTCAATGGTCGTCTTTTTGAGCAATCCCCCGACTATAGATGAGACGAGGGCTGATACGATCAAGCCAATCAGCAGGATACCGATCGCCCAGACTAGATTTTCAATGTTTGAACTCTGAACAAAATTGTTGATTCCGCGTTCGGCATCTGCCAGCGGATTCGGCGCGGGCTGGGCTTGTGCCAAAATGCGTAGCGTAGCGGGGCGTAAGCCATCGGACATAACCGCTATTTGACCCGCTATCGGTTGAGTTATTTCTTGCCAAGTTTCATTCATTTTTTTCTCAGGTTAACGT